>NZ_AKJJ01000145.1:0-20894 GCF_000282395.1 Pseudomonas sp. GM55
CTTCGCTGGATACTCCCGATGCATCTGCCCCAACAACGCATCCTTGTCCTGCCACAACTGATTGATCCAACCCTGAAACTGCAGCCGGTACTCACCGTCCTGATCATAGTTCTTGCCGATGAACTGTGGCGGAATGTTCAGCTCCTGAAAATGCACCACCACGTCCGCAACGTTACCGCACAGCAAGTCCCAGAAGCCCGGGCGACCGGCCGGATAATGAATCGTCACGTTGACGATTGACTCCAGCTGCTCGCCCATCGCATCCAGCACAAACGCAATACCGCCGGCCTTGGGCTTGAGCAGGTACTTGAAGGGTGACTGTTGCTGGGCATGCTTGCCTTCGGTGAAGCGCGTGCCTTCGACGAAGTTGAAAATGCCCACCGGGTTGTCGCGGAATTTCGCACAGGTCTTGCGCGTGGTTTCCAGGTCTTTGCCTTTCTTCTCCGGATGCTTCTCCAGGTACACCTTGGAGTAGCGCTTCATGAACGGAAAGCCCAGTGCCCACCAGGCCAGGCCGATCACCGGAACCCAGATCAGCTCCTGCTTGAGAAAGAACTTCAGCGGTTGAATGCGCCGGTTGAGCACGTATTGCAGCACCAGAATGTCGACCCAGCTCTGGTGGTTGCTGGTGATCAGGTACGAGTGCTGGTAGTCGAGACCCTGCAGGCCGCTGATGTGCCAGCGGGTGCGACGGATCAGGTTCATCCAGCCTTTGTTGATGCTGATCCAGGCTTCGTGTGTATGGCTCATCAGCCAGCGGGCGATGCGCTGGGTGAGGGGGAACGGCAATACCTTGACCAGCGCCACGCAGAACAGGAACGAGCAGAGCAATATCGTGTTCAGTGCCAACAGCAACGCGGCGATCACGCCGCGCAACGGGGCAGGTAGAAAATCCAGCATTTACACATCCATAGGTCGGTTGGCGGCTTGAATCGCGGTCAGGGCGATGGTGTAGACGATGTCATCGACCTGCGCACCGCGCGGCAAATCGTTTACCGGTTTGCGCAGGCCTTGCAGCATCGGCCCGAGGCTGACGCAGTCGGCGCTGCGCTGCACGGCCTTGTGGGTGGTGTTGCCGGTGTTGAGGTCGGGGAACACGTACACCGTGGCCCGACCGGCCACCTGACTGTTCGGCGCCAGTTGCCGGGCCACGTTTTCGTTGGCGGCGGCGTCGTACTGCAAGGGGCCGTCGATCAGCAGCGAGTGCTGTTGTTCGTGGGCGAGCAGGGTAGCCTCGCGGACCTTCTCGACTTCTTCGCCGCTCGCCGAATCGCCACTGGAGTAGCTGATCATCGCCACCCGTGGCGTGATGCCGAATGCGGCGGCCGAGTCAGCGCTTTGCAGGGCGATCTCGGCCAGTTCGCTGGCGCTTGGGTGCGGGTTCATCACGCAGTCGCCATAGACCAGCACCTCTTCGGGAAACAGCATGAAGAACACCGACGACACCAGGGTGCAGCCCGGCGCTGTCTTGATCAGCTGCAGGGCCGGGCGGATGGTGTTGGCGGTGGTGTTGATCACGCCCGATACGAGGCCGTCGACTTCATCCAGGGCCAGCATCATGGTGCCGATCACCACGGTGTCTTCCAGTTGTTGCTCGGCCATCGGCGCATTGAGGCTTTTGCTTTTGCGCAGCGCAACCATCGGCTCGACATAGCGCTCGCGGATCAAGTCCGGATCAATGATTTCCAGGCCCGGTGGCAACTCGATGCCCTGGGCACGGGCGACGGCCTGCACGTCCTCGGGCTTGGCCAGCAACACACAGCGAGCGATGCCTCGGGCCTGGCAGATCGCGGCGGCCTGCACGGTGAGCGGCTCGCTGCCTTCGGGCAACACGATGCGTTTGTTGGCCGCCTGGGCACGCTGGATCAGTTGATAGCGGAACACCGCTGGCGACAGGCGCATCTCCCGTGGGGTACCGCAGCGCTGATGCAGCCAGTTGGCATCGAGGTGGCTGGCGATGAAGTCGGTGATGATCTCCGCGCGTTCGCGGTCATCGATGGGGATTTCCTTGTTCAGGCCATTGAGCAGGTTGGCGGTGTCGTAGGAGCCGGTACTCACCGACAGCACCGGCAGCCCGGCCTGCAGGGCGCCGCGGCACAGGTCCATGATGCGTGGGTCGGGCAGGGTGTCGCTGGTCAGCAGCAGGCCGGCCAGAGGCACGCCGTTCAGGGCCGCGAGGCTGACGGCGAGGATGATGTCGTCGCGGTCGCCGGGGGTCACCACCAGTACGCCGGGCTTGAGCAACTCCACGGTGTTGCGCATGGTGCGGGCGCAAATGATGATTTTGGTCATGCGCCGGGTTTCATAATCACCGGCGTTGAGCACTTGCGCACCCATCAGGTCGGCGACGTCGCGGGTTCGCGGGGCGTTCAGTTCCGGCTGAAACGGAATGCAGCCGAGCAAGCGGAAATCACCACTGCGCAGCAACGGCGAATGCTCCTTCAGGCGCGTGGCGAAGGCCTCCATGCTTTCCTCGGTCTTGACCTTGTTGAGGATCACGCCAAGGACTTTCGGGTCTTTCGGGCCGCCGAACAATTGCGCTTGCAACTCGACGCGGCCGGAGAGCTCGGTCAGCACTTCGTTTTCCGGTGCCGAGACCAGGATCACCTCAGCGTCGAGGCTCTTGGCCAGGTGCAGGTTGACCCGCGCGGCGTAACTGGCGCTGCGGGTCGGCACCATGCCTTCGACGATCAGCACATCCTTGCCGATGGCGGCCTGCTGATACAGGGTGATGATTTCTTCGAGCAACTCATCGAGCTGGCCGTCGCCGAGCATGCGCTCGACATGGGCCAGGCCCAGTGGCTGAGGCGGTTTCAAGCCGTGGGTACGCGCCACCAGTTCGGTGGAACGTTCCGGGCCCGTATCGCCCGGATGCGGCTGGGCAATCGGTTTGAAAAAGCCGACCTTGAGCCCGGCTCGTTCAAGGGTACGCACCAGCCCGAGGCTGATGGAGGTCAGACCCACACCAAAATCGGTGGGCGCGATAAAAAAAGTTTGCATGCGGATTCTCTAGAAGGTGCATGGCAATGGTGAAAGCCTATAACTGGCGATCTACCGAAATTCAGTCGCCAAGGTTATCGCTAACCGAGCCTTGTGCGCACCAACCGCAGGCAAAGGGTTGGCCTATTTTTTCCTGGCGTTGCACAGGGTCCATGACCCAGGCGCGGGATTGCCATGGCGGTTGGTGCCGCAGGTGTTGGGTATGGCCGCAGGAAAGCTCGGCCACCCAGTGACCGTCCTCGTCCTGATGAAAGCCTGTGACCGTCGAATCCCGTCTGTCCGGGTTGTGTTCGCTTTCGGACGATTGCTTCGCTAAACTTGGCCCTTCAATCTTCTTATGCAAAAGGTCTCGCCCCATGCTGATCGCCGCCAATAAGGCTGTCTCCATCGACTATACCCTGACCAACGACGCCGGTGAGGTCATCGACAGCTCCGCCGGCGGCGCGCCGCTGGTCTACCTGCAAGGCGCAGGCAACATCATCCCGGGCCTGGAAAAGGCTCTGGAAGGCAAGGCTGTTGGCGACGAACTGACTGTAGCCGTTGAACCGGAAGACGCTTACGGCGAATACGCTGCCGAACTGGTCAGCACCCTGAGCCGCAGCATGTTCGAAGGCGTCGACGAGCTGGAAGTGGGCATGCAGTTCCACGCTTCCGCTCCGGACGGCCAGATGCAGATCGTGACCATCCGTGATCTGGACGGCGACGACGTCACCGTTGACGGCAACCACCCGTTGGCCGGTCAGCGCCTGAATTTCCAGGTCAAGATCGTTGCTATCCGTGACGCCAGCCAGGAAGAAATCGCTCATGGCCACGTCCATGGCGAAGGTGGCCATCACCACTGATTTCTGCGCTAAGCTCAGATAGCTGGAGAGGCGCCCTGTGGGCGCCTTTTTAGTCTGCGGCTGTCCCTGACGACACCGCCAAGTGGCTGTTTCGAAAAGAACACGGGAATCTGGAGTACGTCATGAGTGCTTTTCACGACCTTAAATTGACAGCCCTGGATGGTCAGGAGCTACCTCTGGCGCCTTTCAAAGGCAAAGTCGTGCTGGTGGTCAATGTCGCTTCCAAATGCGGCTTGACACCGCAGTACGCGGCGCTGGAAAACCTCTACCAGCAATTCAAAGGCAAAGGCTTCAGTGTGCTGGGCTTGCCGTGCAACCAGTTTGCCGGGCAGGAACCGGGAACCGAGCAGGAGATCAAGGATTTCTGCAGCCTCAACTATGGCGTGACGTTCCCGTTGTCCAGCAAGCTGGAAGTCAACGGGCATGACCGTCATCAGTTGTACCGTTTGCTGGCGGGCGAGGGCGCGGAATTTCCCGGCGATATCACCTGGAACTTCGAGAAGTTCCTGCTGGGCAAGGACGGCCGCGTACTGGCAAGGTTCTCTCCACGCACGGCGCCGGATGATCCGACCATTGTTCACGCGATCGAAAAAGCGCTGAGCTGATTCCCCCCTTTGTAGGAGCTGGCTTGCCAGCGATAGCGGTGTTCCTGATACACCGCGTCGCCTGATTCGCCAGCAAGCCGGCTCCTACAATATTTCCTGTCTTTTGATCCTTAATCACTGCAATCAATAGTGCTGTTCAAAGCGATGCTCGCTCCATATTATCGCCGTCATAAAGTTAATTCTCCGTGGAGCGTCCCATGCCCGTCAAAGCCCTGTTCAAACCGTTCCACCTCGGCACCCTCGAACTGCCGACCCGCGTCGTCATGGCGCCGATGACCCGCTCCTTTTCTCCGGGCGGCGTGCCTAACTCCAAAGTCATCGAATACTACCGTCGCCGCGCCGCTGCGGGCGTCGGCCTGATCATCACCGAGGGCACCACCGTCGGTCACAAGGCTTCCAACGGCTACCCGAACGTTCCGCATTTCTACGGTGAAGCGGCCCTGGCCGGCTGGAAGAAAGTCGTCGACGCCGTTCACGCCGAAGGCGGCAAGATCGTGCCGCAGTTGTGGCATGTGGGCAGCGTACGTCGTATCGGCACCGAGCCGGATGCCGGCGTGCCGGGTTATGGCCCGTCGGAAAAAATCAAGGAAGGTCAGGTCGTGGTGCACGGCATGACCAAGCAGGATATCCAGGACGTGATCGCCGCGTTCGCCCAGGCTGCCAAGGATGCGCAGAGCATCGGCATGGACGGCGTGGAAATCCACGGTGCCCACGGTTACCTGATCGACCAGTTCTTCTGGGAAGGCAGCAACCAGCGTACCGACGAATACGGCGGCAGCCTGGCCAACCGTTCGCGCTTCGCCATTGAATTGATTCAGGCCGTGCGTGCTGCGGTCGGTGAGGGTTTCCCGATCATCTTCCGTTTCTCCCAGTGGAAGCAGCAGGACTACACCGCGCGCCTGGTGCAAACACCGGAAGCCTTGGGCGAATTCCTCAAGCCGTTGGCCGACGCAGGCGTGGATATTTTCCACTGTTCGACCCGCCGTTTCTGGGAACCGGAGTTCGACGGTTCCGAGTTGAACCTGGCTGGCTGGACCCGCCAGCTCACCGGCAAGCCGACCATCACCGTGGGCAGTGTCGGTCTGGATGGCGAGTTCCTGCAGTTCATGGTCAACACCGACAAGGTTGCACAGCCGGCCAGCCTGGAAAAACTGCTGGAGCGCCTGAACAACGACGAGTTCGACCTGGTAGCGGTCGGTCGCGCGCTGTTGGTGGACCCGGACTGGGCGCAGAAAGTGCGTGACGGCCGCGAAGAAGACATTCTGCCGTTCAGCCGTGAGGCGTTGATGACGCTGGTTTAAGCGGCGACAGGAAGGGCCGCTTCGCTGGCAAGCCAGCTCCTACAATTTCTGGGCATCTGATCCTGTAGGAGCTGGCTTGCCAGCGAAGCTTTTCAAGGCAACAAAGCAGCATCCGGCAATGTCTGTCGCTGCATACACGCCCCGCGCAATTGTCCCTCGAACTGCTCGATGATCGTCGCCCAGCCTTGGCGACTGGCATGCTGGCGCGCATTGAGACGCACATTACGCAAAGTTTCCCTCTCCTCCAGCAGCCATGCCGCGGCATCGCAGAACGCTTCTTCATCCCCCGGCATTGCCAATACGCCGTTGTAGCCATGACGGATATGCTGGGCGGCCGCTGCCTGATCGTAGGCCACCACGCCGAGCCCCGAGGCCAGTGCTTCAAGCACCACATTGCCAAAGGTTTCGGTCAGGCTCGGAAACAGAAACACATCGCCCGACGCGTAGTGACACGCCAGGGCTTCACCCCGTTGGGTGCCACAGAAAATCGCCTCGGGCATTTCGTTTTCCAGCTCATGGCGCTGCGGGCCATCGCCGACCACGATCAGTTTCAGGATGCGCTGTGGATAACTCGCCTTGAGGGTATTGAAGGTGCGCTTGAGCAGGCCGAGGTTTTTTTCCGGGGCCAGGCGTCCGACATGAATGACGGCGATGTCTTCCTCGGCCAGTCCCCATTGTTCACGCAGGGCATTCAAACGTTTGGCCGGGTGAAACAGTTCGCTGTCGACTCCTCGGGACAGCAATGCCAGCCGCTCGAAATGCCGTCGCTCCAGCTCCATGCGCTGACTGACGCTGGGCACCAGGGTCATGGTCGAGCGGTTGTGGAACCAGCGCAGGTAGTGAGTCAGCAGGCGCGTGAGCAAACCAAGCCCGTACTGGTTGGAGTACTGCTGGAAATTGGTGTGGAACCCGCTGACCACGGAAATCCCCAGTCGCCGTGCCGCACGCAAGGCCGACAGGCCCAGCGGGCCCTCGGTGGCGATGTAGAGCACGTCCGGGCGGTGGCGCGTCCAGCGCCGCAGCAGTTTGTGCATCGACGACTGACCCCATTGCAAACCGGGATAGCCCGGTAGCGGCCAGCCGCGGCACAGCAGCAATTCATCGTCGCTGCCCAACTGCTGGTCGCAGCCCTGACGCGGTCGCACCAATTCCACCTGATGCCCGCGCGCGCGCAAGCCGTCGCACAAGCGACCAAGGGTATTGGCCACGCCGTTGATTTCCGGAGGGAAGGTTTCGGTGATCAGGGTGATATGCAGAGCTGTCGTCATGACCCCAGTGTCGGCTGGGGCCATGTCGTCAGTGTGACGTCGGGATGATGGATTTGTGACTCAGCGCTGTGCCACCAGGTTTTCCGCGCCGCGCTCACGCACCCAGAACAGCGTCGCCCCGGCCACGGCGGCCGGCATCATCAGGATGTTGACCACTGGAATCAGCAGCACCAGATAGACGCTGCCACCGAAACTCATGCTCTGCCAGCGCTTCTGTCGCAGCCACGCGAGCATCTCGTTCCAGCCCAGCTTGTGGTTGTCCGCCGGGTAGTCGATGTATTGGATCGCCATCATCCACACACCGAACAACAGCCACAGCGGCGCGGCGATGATGTTCACCACCGGGATGAACGAGAGGATGAACAAGCCGATCGCCCGGGGCAGAAAATAGCCGAGCTTGCGCATTTCCCGGGCCAGGGTGCGCGGGATCATCGCAATCAGTTCGCCCCAGCTGAAGGTCGGAAAATCATCGGTGCCGCGCACCACCACTTCGACTTTCTCCGCGAGAAAGCCATTGAACGGCGCGGCAATGACGTTGGCGAGCATGGTGAAGGTGAAAAACACCATCAGCACGACGAGCACCACGAACAGCGGCCAGAGGACGTAGCTGAGAAAACTCAGCCAGTCGGGCAGGGACGGCATCAGCGTGTCGACCCACAGGCTGAATTGATGGCCGGCCAGGTAGATCAATCCGACGAACAGCACCAGGTTGATCGCCAGCGGCAACAACACAAACAAACGCAGGCTGGGGCTCAGCACCAGCTTGAGGCCTTCGCGCAGGTATTGCGGGCCGGACAGAACGGGGGCGGGCATAAGGTGCTCCGAACAGAGGGAAAACGCGCCGACCTTACCGGCTTTGCTTCATATGCGAAAGCGCGGTGGCGGTATCGACATTCACTGTAACAAAGACGTCGATATCGTCGGGCAGATGGCATAGAGACCACCTATGAGCTGGATTGTTAAACCGTATTTCCTTAATCTTCGCCCCCTCGATACGCTGCACCCAATCTTTTACAGGACGGTCGGGTTCAAGCCTTCCCCAAGTGCTTTCAACCGTTCTTTTTTATTCCAGCCGGCAATCCGGCGTTCCGCGCCAGGTGTTCCGGGCCGGTCAACAGGAGCAGGTCATGTCTGAAGTCCGTCATTCGCGAGTGATTATTCTCGGTTCCGGCCCTGCCGGTTACAGCGCCGCGGTCTATGCCGCCCGTGCCAACCTCAAGCCACTGCTGATCACCGGCATGCAGGCCGGCGGTCAACTGACCACCACCACCGAAGTCGACAACTGGCCGGGCGATGTCCATGGCCTGACCGGCCCGGCGCTGATGGAACGTATGCGTGAGCACGCCGAGCGCTTTGAAACCGAGATCGTCTTCGATCACATCAATGCCGTGGACTTCGCTGCCAAGCCTTACACCCTGACCGGCGACAGCGCGACTTACACCTGCGACGCCCTGATCATCGCCACCGGTGCCAGCGCTCGTTACCTGGGCCTGCCGTCGGAAGAAGCGTTCATGGGCAAAGGCGTTTCGGCCTGCGCCACCTGCGACGGTTTCTTCTACCGCAACAAGCCAGTGGCTGTGGTCGGTGGCGGCAACACCGCTGTCGAAGAGGCGCTGTACCTGGCCAACATCGCCAGCACCGTGACCCTGATCCACCGTCGCGAAACCTTCCGCGCCGAGAAAATCCTGATCGACAAGCTCAATGCACGGGTTGCCGAGGGCAAGATCATCCTCAAGCTCAACGCCACCCTGGACGAAGTCCTGGGCGACAACATGGGCGTGACCGGTGCCCGCCTGAAGAACAACGACGGCAGCTTCGACGAAGTGAAAGTCGACGGCGTGTTCATCGCCATCGGCCACACACCGAACACTTCGCTGTTCGAAGGCCAGCTGACCCTGAAGGACGGCTACCTGGTTGTGCAGGGCGGCCGTGACGGCAACGCCACTGCCACCAGCCTTGAAGGCATCTTCGCCGCCGGTGACGTGGCTGACCACGTGTACCGTCAGGCCATCACCTCGGCTGGCGCCGGTTGCATGGCGGCACTGGATGCCGAGCGCTACCTCGACGGACTGCAGAACGCTTGATTCTGCTTTCGTCGAAATGAAAAAACCGGCTTCGGCCGGTTTTTTTTTGCCTTCGGGAAAGACACATGTCCCTGTAGGAGCGAGCGCGCTCGCGATGGTCGTCAACGATAACGCGGGGAGTCAGACACCCCGCAGGGCTCTCAGGTTCTTCGCGAGCATGCTCGCTCCTACAGAGGGCACTGTGGATCAGGCCAATTTCTTCAGGCACGCTTCCAGGATATCCAGCCCTTCCTCCAGCACTGCCGCCTCGGTGGTCAATGGCGCCAGCAAGCGAATGATGTGCCGAGATTTGCCGCTGGGCATCAGCAGCAAACCGGCGTCCCGCGCCAGGGCCAGCAGTTGGGTCAATTGTGCCGGTGCTGGCGAGCCATCGGCGTTGATCAACTCGATACCACGCATGGCGCCGACGCCGGTCAGGCGACCCAGGTACGGCATCAGCCTGCTTGAGCGCCAGGCTTGGTAGCGGCCGACAATCGCCTCTTCCTGCTGCGTGCCCCAGGCGTGCAGGTTGGCATCGGTCATTTCGTCCAGAGTTGCCAATGCCGCCGCACAGGCGATGGGGTTGCCGGAATAGGTGCCTCCGAGGCCGCCCTTGGGCAGGTTATCCAGTAGCGATTTGCGCCCGACCACCGCTCCCAGCGGCACGCCGCCAGCGATGCTTTTGCCGAGCAGGATCAGGTCAGGCTCGATACCCAGTCGCGAAAATGCAAAGCGTTGGCCGGTACGCCCGAAACCGGACTGGATTTCATCGGCGATCAGCACAATGCCCTTGTCGTCGCAGAATTTGCGCAGCGCCTGGGCGAACTCGGACTCCATGGCCAGGAAACCCGCTTCGCCCTGCACCGGTTCGACGATAAAGCAGGCGACGTCTTCGACATCGATCTCGACGCTGAACAACCGCTCCATGGCCTTCAGTGCATCGGCGCAAGTCACGCCGTTGTCCTGGCTGGGGAACGGCAGGTGATACACCGGCCCCGGCAGCACGCCGACTTTCTGTTTGTAGGGCGCGACTTTGCCATTGAGGTTGAGCGTGGCCAGCGTGCGGCCGTGAAACCCGCCGTCGAAGGCGATGACCGCAGTGCGGCCAGTGGCGCCACGAACGATCTTCAGGGCGTTCTCCGCCGCTTCCGCGCCGCTGTTGGTGAGCATGCCGCTGACCGGGTAACCCACCGGCATGAACGCGCTGAGGCGATCCATCAGTTCGAGGTAAGGCACGTGGGGCGCAGCGTTGAACGCATAGTGGGTCAATCGGGTGGCTTGTTCACGAATGGCCGAGACGATGTGCGGATGGCAATGGCCGAGGTTCAGCACGCCGATGCCGCCGACGAAGTCGATGTAGCGTTTGCCATCGGTGTCCCAGACCTCGGCGTTTTTGCCGTGGCTGAGGGTGACAGGGTGAACGATGTTGATCGACTGGCTGATGGTTTCGCTGCGCATGAATGACCGGCTCGGAAGAAGGAGGACTTCTTTTTATCTAAGCCGTGAGCGCTGGTATGCGGCAAACGAAATAAAGTTGCCGGGTCAATCTTAAAAGTCGGGTTGTGGTTTCAAACACGGTTGAACCTGTAGGAGCTGGCTTGCCAGCGAAGGCGTCCGCAAGAGTGACGCAAGACTCAATGGACCCTTCGCCGGCAAGCCGGCTCCTACAGGGCTTCGGTTATCGGCGGGTCAGCGGTTGCTGAGAAAACTTCACGCCGGCCAGACCGTGAGCCATCAACGCACGGATATTGCCGTGATCGCTGCCTTCAGGCGTCGCCAGCACCGAACGGTAGTGCTCGCCGAATGCCAGCAGGGCTTCTTCATCGCTCAAGCCTTCGAGCAGCGCCAGACCCAGGGTCTTGCACGAGCCTTCGTTCTGCCCGGCCGCGTTCTCCACGCCGCCATTGTTGAAGGCCTGAGGCTGATAGTCGTAACCGGCGGCGATGAAGGCCAGGGTGTCGGCGAAAGCGTGTTCGCCGCTGTTGAGGCTGGCGCGCAGGTTGTTCAAATCACTCATTGGGTTTTCCTTTGGCGAACGCCGCTTGTTGTTCGGCGCTGGCCTCTTGCTGATACTGGGCTTTCCATTCGGCGTACGGCATGCCGTAAACCACTTCGCGGGCTTCGTCGAGGCTGACCTCGATCTGGCGTTCGTCAGCCGCGGCCTTGTACCACTTGGACAGGCAGTTGCGGCAGAAGCCCGAGAGGTTCATCAGGTCGATGTTCTGCACATCCTTGCGGCTGTCCAGGTGGGCCACCAGCCGGCGAAAGGCGGCGGCTTCGAGTTCCAGGCGTTGTTGGTCGGTCATGGCGGTCTCTGCGAGACAGCTTCAAGCGGCAAGCTTCAAGCTGCAAGTTGGATGGCGGTGGCTCAAGTTTACAGCTTGCCGCTTGAAGCTTGTAGTTAGCGGCTCGCTGCAAGCGTTATCGATACCGACTCGGCGAATCGCAGTGCGTGGGGCTTGTCGACTTCCACCTCGGCGTAAAGCACCGATGCGTTGGCCATCACCAGGTCGAGAATTTCCTGGGTCAGGCGTTCGAGCAGCGCAAAGCGGTTGCCTTCCACATGGGCGATGATCGCCTTGGTAATGGTCCGGTAGTTCAGTGCGTGATCGATGTCGTTGTCCCGTACCGCTTCCTGGGCAGCGTACAGGATGGTGAGGTTGATCAGCACATCCTGCTTGTTGAGGATTTCATCCTCATTGATGCCGATGAAGGTACGCAGGCACAGGTCTTTGACCCGGATGCGTGCCATGCCTGGCTGAAGTTGTGGCATTGCTACTTGCTCCGTCCAATCAATTGCAGGAACTCCTGGCGGGTGTTGCTCGATTCGCGGAAGGCGCCGAGCATCACCGAGGTGTTCATGGTCGAATTCTGTTTCTCGACGCCGCGCATCATCATGCACATGTGCTGCGCTTCGATGACCACTGCGACGCCTGCCGCACCGGTCACCTGCTGCACGGCTTCGGCGATTTGCCGGGTGAGGTTTTCCTGGATCTGCAAGCGCCGGGCGAACATGTCCACCAGCCGCGCAATCTTCGACAGGCCCAACACCTTGCCGGTTGGAATATAAGCCACATGCGCCTTGCCGATGAAGGGCAGCATGTGGTGTTCGCAAAGCGAATACAGCTCGATGTTGTCGACGATCACCATTTCATCGTTGTCGGAGGCGAACAGCGCGCCATTGACGATCTCTTCAACACTTTGCTCGTAACCATGGCAAAGGTACTGCATGGCTTTGGCCGCGCGCATCGGCGTATCGAGCAACCCTTCGCGGTCGGGGTTTTCGCCGAGGCCGATGAGGATTTCACGGTAATTCTGGGGCAGGGATAACGTCATGGAAAATCCTCGCGGGGCACTTATTTGATGTGCCTTCCGCCGTTGACGGTCAGGGTGGTGCCGGTGACATAGGGGTTGTCGAGCAGGTAGCGCAGGCTCTGGTAGATCACTTCGCAGCCAGGCTCGATGCCCAGTGCGGACTTGGCCAGCGCCTTGGTGCGGTAGGCCGCGTCGTCTTCAGGGTTGAACAGTAGCAGGGCCGGCGCGATCCCGTTGACCTTGATGGCCGGCGCGTACCTGGCGGCGAAGGACAGGGTCAGACTGTCAAGCCCGGCTTTGCTGGCGCAATAGCCGATGTGCTTGCTGCTGCCCCTGCGGGTCACGTCATCACTGATGTGCACGATGTCGGCGGGGCTCGAGCGTTGCAGCAGTTCGGCGCAATGCAGGTTGATCAGGTAAGGCGCCAGCATGTGCACACTGAACATGCGGGTGAATGCCGCGGCGTCAGTGTCCGGTGTTTCGGCCAGCCATTCGGAAGCGTTGTGGACAATCGCCCGCAAACAGTCGGTGTGGGTTTTCAATTCGCCGATGAAGGCGAGGATGCCGGCCTCGCTGGCGAAGTCCGCGAACACCGCGGTAGCCCCCAGATCGCGCAGGGCTTGTACGCCGGGACGCTCGCTGCGGTAGCTGAAAATCACGCGATGGCCATCTTCCAGCAGTCGCCGAGCGCAGTGCAGGCCGACACGCTGGCCGGCGCCGGTAATGAGGATAGGGGCTGCGGAAGAAGTCATGAACGGCTCGCGTCGCGGTGAGAGCAAAACTATACCAGCGACGGGAGCACTCTACCTATTCTGCAAAACGGGCCTGCTCCCACAAGAGATCATCAGTGGTTTTGGGTGGAGGGCTCGGCGGGCAATGGTCGTGCCGGCGTGCTGTTCAGCCAATTTGTCAGCACGCGGGTCGAAAGCGGGATGAAGAAATACACCATCAACGGCGTCAGGCACAGGGTGCTGATGAACACGCGAGGCAGTAGCGCCATCTCGCTCAGCAGCGGCCCAAGCACAAAATTGAACAGCAGTGAAACCGGAAAGAACGCCAGCCAGATCGCCACGGCCTGTTTCCAGCGCGGCGGGCGTTGGCCGGTGGCACCGAACCAACCCTCGATGCCGCTGACCCGATGTTCTGTCGGGTGGGCGAACAGGTCGCTACCGCGTCCGAGCCAGGCGCTGCGTGAGGCGGAATGCTCCCAGGCATGCAGGGTCTGCTCGTCGGCGAAGCGAAAGATAATCTGGAATTCGTCATCGCCGGGCGGTGGTGCGAGTACGCCGGAGCCGAGGTAGCCAGGAAAGTCGGTGGCCAGTTGTTCGCCTTCGCGCAACCAGGCGATCAGGTCTTGATAGCGCCCATTGGCAACGCGGCGCGCAACCATCAGCGTGACGGGTGGGGTAGACATTGTGTATCTCCATAAGACATTTGCGTCGCTCCGGATAGGAACTTCGCCAGGCGCAGCGCCGGGGTGGTGGGCTGAGACTCGGAACAAGCAAGGATTATTCCTGATCCGGCCGGTTTCGTCTTTGAGTGTTTTTTTTCGATTATGAACTTGAATCGCTAGGGGGCGGCGGAGTTAGAATGAGTTCCCATCTGCACATGGATGTACAACCCCAGATGCCTGTCCTTACTGACGTAGATTCAGGTGTACCGCAGGCTGTCTCCCTTGAACGGGACCCGCTCTTTCCGATTCGCGAGGTGGCGCGCCTGTCCGGTGTCAACCCGGTCACGCTCCGCGCATGGGAACGACGCTATGGTCTGATCGTGCCAACACGCACTGAAAGTGGGCATCGCCTCTATTCAATGACCGATATCGAGCGTGTTCGCAGCATTCTCGGCTGGATCGACCGCGGAGTGGCGGTCAGCAAAATCGGCACGTTACTGGCCAGGGCCGCACCCCTTCAAGCGCTGTCGCACATCATTCCCAAAGACCTTGTGCTGGCCGACTACGCTCAATGGCAACAGCAGATCCGGGTTGCCGTCAGCACGTTTGACGACGTTCAGTTGGAGCAGGTGTACGGACAGGTTTTTTCCAGCTATTCCCTGTCCGTGGTATTTCAAGACATTCTTGTCCCGGTATGGAGGCAATTGCTGCAACGCCAGGATCAATTCGGTGGGGCTAGCGAATGGATGTTTCTCGATGGATTCCTGCGTTCGCGGGTGTTGCAACGCCTGCTGTTGATGCGCGATACCCGACCAAGACGAGTCGTCATCAGTGCCCTGGTTGGCCATTGTAGGGAACTCGAACTACTGATCGCCGCCCTGTTCCTGGGCTGCTCGCAACCGGGGATTCGAGTGCTGCCCGTCGGTCAGCCGTTCGATGAGTTGACCCTGGTCTGTGGACGGATCAAGCCCCAGGCGCTGGTGCTGTTTTCCAACTGTGTGCCGGCTCCCGAGATGCCTCGGCGCTTGAATCGCCTGGCCATGATTCTGGAGTGTCGATTGCTGTTGGCCGGTGATGCTTCTGACCTGGCACAGGAGAGCCTGGCCGGGTCATCGATCGGTTGCCTGGGCAATGAAGGGGAGGTCATGGGCCAGCGTCTGAAACAGTTCCTGGCGGGTAATCTGGATACTTGAAATTCAGAGGTGCAGCGCTGGATGAGTCAAGCGATGCTGTTGCAGGATGAACTGGCGCAGACGCTCGGTTTCGTCCGTATCGCTCTGGCTCAGTTGATAGGCGTAGAAGCCCTGTTCGTTTTCTTTCTCGAAAGTGCCACGCAAGGCAATCCGCTCATAGCCTGACGGGCTGAACCACAGGGCGAAATGCTTCGGCGGCTTGGTCTTGTTGCGAACTTCCAGCAAGACTCCTTTGCACGACACTTCGTGTACCCACAGGGCGCCGGGTTGACCCTTGGCGTTTTCCAGCGCTACCGGTTCGTCCAGTACCAGGCGCCAGGGCCGGACCATCGGCCCGCCTTCATAGATGCTCGGCACGCCGAGACGCAAATGCAGCGCATGGAACTCGTCTTCCACCAGGTGCAGGGGGAAGGTCATCTGCTGGTTTTCGAAGCTGGCGTGAATGGTGACCTGCTCATGGGCTGCCAGGCGGGTGAGCAGGTCACGGATTTGCGATCCACCGTTGACCAGCAGGCTCGACGTCGCGTCCCGCACATTGAGCTGCGGGTTGTGCTGCATGGTCTGGATGAAATCCAGCTCATCCTGGGTCAGGAGTGCGTCGCGGTGCATGGCCAACTCGGAAGATATGGTTACAAAGTCAGTGGTGATTGTAGTTACTGACCATTAATTCCGGATTTGGTTTTTGCCGTTCGTCGCCTTGAGCGCAGCAAGCTCGGCCTGGAGCTCAGCCAGCTGCGCCTCCAGTTGAGCCACGCGCTGTTGCGCCTTGACCTGCGCGGTGACGTCTTTTTGTACACCGACAAAGCAGGTTTGCCCGTCCGCCGGATTTTTCACCGTTGAAAGGGACAGCTTATTCCAGAACGGTGTGCCGTCCTTGCGGTAGTTGCGCAGTATTTCCCGGCAGGATCCTTCACGATTCAAGGCATCGCGAATCAATGGCAGGGCTTCCTGGTCGCGGTCCCCCGACTGCAGGAAGCGGCAGTCCTGATAGAGAATTTCTTCGCTGGAGTACCCCGTCAGACGTTCGAACGCGGGGTGACGTAAATGAGGATGTTGTCTTGCTCGCCTTCCTTTTCGGCAATCACGATACCGTCATTTGAAGCGTTGATCACCAAATGCAGCAGTTGTGCGTTAATCATCGGAGTATCCTTTCCTGATTGATTGTCGATCGCATTCTAAAAGAACAATCACGACTGTGCTGTTAATATCCCGGTCTTTTACTCGGATTCAGGATCAGATTGATGAAAGTCGCCATCATTTCCGGCTCGGTGTACGGCACGGCCGAAGAAGTAGCCCGTCACGCCGCCAGCCTGTTGAAAGCCGCCGGTTTCGAAACCTGGCACAACCCGCGTGCGGCCCTCGCCGATGTCCAGGCGTTTGGCCCAGAAGCCTTTCTGGCGGTGACGTCGACCACTGGCATGGGCGAGCTGCCGGACAACCTGCAACCGCTGTATTTCGCGATTCGTGACCAGTTGCCCGCTGCCTGGCGTGGCTTGCCGGGTGCGGTGATCGGCCTGGGCGATGCGAGCTATGGCGATACATTTTGTGGGGGCGGCGAACTGATGCGCGAATTGTTCGGTGAGCTGGGCATTCGTGAAGTACTGCCAATGCTGCGTCTGGATGCCAGCGAAAGTGTGACCCCCGAAACGGACGCCGAGCCCTGGCTGGCGGACCTGATCAGCGCACTTCGCAACTGACCGTTGCCATGGCACCCAAGCCAGTCAGGGTTCTGACAGTACAGTAAACGCTGCCTGTCAGGCCCTTGCCGGCGCCGGTCATTTGACATGGATCCAGAGCAGCCGGGCGACTGACTCGCTGGGTCATCAAGCTGGCTGCTAATGCAACTACACGAACCCGGAGGGCTGACTAGACTCGGTATTCATTGGAAACACTCCATAATAAAAACCGAGGTTCCTAGCCGTGAGCGTAGCCCCCGTCCAATCGCCCCAGAGTGTCAAAGACTTGGTCAGCCCCACCGAGTGGCAAACCCGCGTCGACCTCGCTGCCTGTTATCGTCTGGTAGCCCAGCATGGTTGGGATGACCTGATCTTTACCCACATCTCCGCCAAAGTGCCCGGCACCGAAGATTTCCTGATCAACCCGTTCGGGTTGATGTTTCACGAAATGACCGCGTCGAGCCTGGTCAAGGTGGATCAGGCCGGGAACAAGCTGATGGACAGCCCTTACGAGATCAATCCGGCGGGTTACACCATCCACAGCGCTGTGCATGAAGTCCGTCACGATGTCGTCTGCGTGCTCCACACCCACACGGCTTCGGGGGTTGCCGTGTCGGCACAGAAGCAGGGCGTCTTGCCGATCAGCCAACAGTCGTTGTTCGTGCTTTCCAGCCTGGCCTATCACGCCTACGAAGGCGTGGCGCTCAACCATGAAGAGAAAGTACGGCTGCAGGCCGACCTCGGCGAAAACAATTTCCTGATGCTGCATAACCACGGTCTGCTGACCTGCGGCAGCACCATCGCCGATACGTTCCTGATGATGTTTACCTTTCAGCGGGCCTGCGACATTCAGGTCATGGCGCAAAACGGTGCCGCTGAACTGATCGCCATCGAACCGCAGATTCTGGCCGGCGCCAAAGCCATGATCGCGGGTGTCACCAGAAGTGCTCAAGGCATGGGTGGAGCGCTGGCCTGGCCAGCGTTGCTGCGTAAACTCGATAAACTGGACCCGGGTTATAAACTCTGATGGAACTCGCCGAGATCCCTTTGTGTGTCTGGCGCAAACGCAGCCGGGAGTTCGTATTCCGTGGCCAGAGCATCCGTTACTGGACAGCAGGGCAGGGTGAGCCGCTGTTGCTCATTCACGGTTTTCCGTCCGCCAGTTGGGACTGGCATTACCTGTGGCAGCCTTTGACCCAGCATTTTCGCGTGATCGCTTGTGACATGCTGGGCTTCGGCGATTCGGCCAAGCCGGCGAATCACGAATACAGCCTGCTGGAGCAAGCGGATCTGCAACAGGCACTGCTTGAACACTTGAATGTCGAGCAGCCGGTGCACCTGTTCGCCCACGATTATGGTGACAGCGTGGCCCAGGAGCTGCTGGCCCGGCATTACGAATCGCGGGTGGAACTGGCCAGTTGCGTGTTTCTCAATGGCGGGTTGTTTCCGGAAACCCATCGCCCGGTACTGATGCAAAAGCTCTTGCTCAGCCCTTTGGGCTGGATGATTGGCCGCGCCTTTAGTCGCGATGGTCTGGTGAGAAGCTTTCGACAGATTTTCGGTCCGCAGACCCGTCCCAGTGAAAGCCAGATGGATGATTTCTGGAGCCTGGTCGAAAGCCATCGCGGGCCACGGATCATGCATAAATTGATCGCCTACATCCCGGAGCGACGCGTCTGGCGCAATCGCTGGGTGAGCGCGATGCAACGCGGTGAAGTACCGCTGCGGGTAATCGATGGCGGGGTGGACCCGGTCTCCGGCGTGCACATGGTCGAGCGTTATCGGGAGCTGATACCGGAGGCGGACACGGTGGTGTTGCCCGACATTGGCCACTACCCACAGATCGAGGCACCCGGCGAGGTGCTCAAGCACTACCTGGCGTTTCGCGATCAACTGCTCTTGCCGCCGCGCAAAGTCGCCTGCTCCTGAGTCCTGTAGGAGCGAGCCTGCTCGCGATGGTCGTTAACGATGCCGCGTGTTTACTGACTGAACGCAGCGCTCTTGAGTCCATCGCGAGCAAGCTCGCTCCTACAGAATCCTTAACTGAACCTGTTCCCCTCGCCACAGGGTTTTGTGTCCATCTTCTCCATCAATCATCCCCCAGCCTTATCGCGCACCATTCAGCCTCCCCCGTGTTCATTGTGACCGGTAGCGTCGTGCCTGAAACTCGGTCTCATTGTCCCTTGGCCTGCTGGAGTCCCCCCATGAATGAGTCTGTGCGCTTCGAAGATAAAGTCGTGATCATCACCGGTGCCGGTGGCGGCCTGGGGCGGGCGCATGCACTGCTGTTTGCCAAACAGGGTGCCAAGGTGCTGGTCAACGATCTTGGCGGCTCGGCCCAGGGTGAAGGCGCCAACGCTTCGGCCGCCGACCGCGTGGTCGCGGACATTCGCGAGGCCGGCGGCATCGCCGAAGCCAACCACGACTCGGTCACCGACGGTGACAAACTGGTCCAGCACGCCCTGGACGTCTTCGGCCGCGTCGACGTGGTGGTCAACAACGCCGGGATCCTGCGTGACAAGACCTTCCACAAAATGGAAGACGCCGACTGGGACCTGGTTTACCGCGTTCACGTCGAAGGCGCCTACAAAGTCACCCGCGCCGCCTGGCCGCACATGCGCGAACAGAACTACGGCCGGGTGATTTTCACCGCGTCGACCTCGGGCATCTATGGCAACTTCGGCCAGTCCAACTACGGCATGGCCAAGCTCGGTCTCTATGGGCTGACCCGCACCCTGGCCATTGAAGGCCGCAAGAACAACATCCTGGTCAATGCCATCGCCCCCACCGGTGGTACGCGCATGACCGAAGGCCTGATCCCGCCGCAAGTCTTCGAACAGCTCAAGCCCGAACTGGTCAGCCCGCTGGTGGTGTACCTGGCCAGCGAGAACTGCCAGGAAACCTCCGGTCTGTTCGAAGTCGGCGGCGGCTGGATGGGCAAGGTCCGCTGGGAGCGCAGCCTCGGCGTCGGGTTCGATCCACGGACGGGTTTCTCCCCGGAAGACGTGGCGGCGCACTGGCAGCAGATTTGCGACTTCGAAGGCGCGGCGCATCCGAAGGACAACATCGAAGCGTTGAGGGAAATGATGGGGAATCTGCAGCAGTATTCGCTCTGATAGCGTCGGCAAGGTCACATTGACTGGCCTTGCCGGTCGTTGCATCTATTGGCTGAAAAACCGTTGCCAGCGATCAGCCTGGAAAGTATTTGATTACCAGGGCCTTCAGATTGGCGGCTGTTTGCGCGTCCATTTTTCCGTCGAAGTTTTCCGGGCGAAAATGCATCTGGAATGCCCGCACCAACCTTTGAAAACCCTCTTCCGTCGAGGCGCCCGAGACATCGTATCCATAGGATTTGAACAGTCCCAGCAATTCGCTTCGGGCCGGGATGCCCGATGTGTTGTATTGGCACAGATACTCGTCCCGAGTGGTTTCATCGAACCAGGCGCCAACGCCTTTCAAGTACAGCGCCTGCCAGGGGAACATCGGCCCCGGGTCACTTTTGCGGCCGATCGAAACATCGGAGTGGCCCAAAACCTGCGTCGGCGTGATATCCGGGTAGCGCTTGAGGATGTTCAGCGCCAGTTGTTCAATCGCAGCAATCTGCTCGGGGTGATACGGCGGGAAGGTGAATTCGCCTTTGTTGTCCGTCGCCAGGTTGACGATTTCAATACCGATGGACGTGTCATTCAGATTGCTGCGATTACCCCACTGGCTGACGCCCGCGTGCCACGCGCGATAAGTTTCATCCACCAGATTGAATACTTCCTGTCCGGTATAACCCGCCTTCAGATAGCTGGGGTCGGTAATGTCCGGAACCAGATAGTGTGCGCTGACGTTTGGACCGGTCAGGACATTGATCGAACTGGTGAAGTTGCCAGCTGTGTAATGAAAGATCAAA
The DNA here is from genome assembly GCF_000282395.1 of Pseudomonas sp. GM55. Taxonomy (NCBI): domain Bacteria; kingdom Pseudomonadati; phylum Pseudomonadota; class Gammaproteobacteria; order Pseudomonadales; family Pseudomonadaceae; genus Pseudomonas; species Pseudomonas sp. GM55. The sequence continues at coordinate 20,555 of NZ_AKJJ01000145.1, forward strand.
AAGCGTATTCGACCGTTGACGCTTCTGATCGAACGATACTGGTTGTAGTTGATGGGTTTCATGGTTGCACTCGCAATAAGTAAGTTTGAAGTCGTTCGCCGACTTGCTGTTCAACTTAATGGCGTGAGTGCTTTTGGTGTTTACCTATGCTTGTAGCCGCTTTCTGAAAGAAATGTAGGCGGGCGAAATTTTGTCTGGATGGTCAGGGTTACCGACTGGCAACCGTTACTCATCAAAAATCACTTCATTTTCGACTCGGACGCGGTCTCGTGTAGGAGCTGGCTTGCCAGCGATGGTCGTTAACGATAACGCCTACGAACTGAATAAACGCGGCGCGCTT
>NZ_AKJJ01000146.1:0-9516 GCF_000282395.1 Pseudomonas sp. GM55
GGCTTCCGTCGGCTGCCACTCGGCTGGCCATTGCCGCACTTCGACGCCCTGCTGCCACTGCTGCACTGCGTGGGTGTCGATTTCCGGGCAAAGGCGCTCGAACGCTCGCAGATCATCGACCCATAGACGTACCGCCAGCCCATGTTCGGCCACCAGTTGCCGGGCCAATCGCCAGGTCACGCCGATGTCGCCGAAGTTATCGACCACGGTGCAAAAAATATCCCAGCGGGTTTTCAGTTCAGGCATTCCAGGCTCCCGTTGGCAAAGGCGCCGATTGTCCGCATAAATTACCCCGTGCAGAAGAGCCGACGGCGATTATTCTTCATGCGACAATCACCGCTCGCCAGTGACCTTTCGCCAGGACGCAATCATGCCCCACCGCCCCACTCCGCGCCGATCCTTCCCATTTCGCCTGAGCGCCCTGCAGTTGACCGGCAGCATCGCCCTCGGCATGTGGCTGGGATTCATTGCCATTGTGCTGACCTGCTGGCTCGCTTCGCGCCTGCTTTTCAGCGAACAACTGGCACCTGTAGTGGCGGCTGTGGAGCAACTGGCCAAACCACCGGTGGTGGTTCAAGCGATACCGGACATCCCGTCCCAGAGCCCGCTGTTCGAGCAATACGAAGAAAACCTGCGCAAGAACGAGCAGCAGCAACGGCTCGTTCAGGCCCGTAGCAGCAGTCGCAACCTGTCCAACCCAAGCTGTCAGTTCTGGCTGCAACAGGACCGGACTGCACCCAGCGAAAAAAGCCGCGCCAACGCCCTGCAATTCTGCGATTGATCATGAATAAACACAGCGTCCACCAATTGATTCTCGACAGGCTGCGGATCGATCTCGACATCGCCGAACGGGCCGCGCAAACCGCTTACGAAACGGCGACCCATGAAGAAAACATCGCCGAGAACAAGTACGACACCCTGGGGCTGGAGGCTTCGTATCTCGCGGCCGGACAAGCCAGAAGGGTCGAGGAGATTCGCCAGTCACTGACCCTCTGCCAGAACCTGGCCCTGCGCCCGTATGACGATCAACGGGGCATCGAAGTGGGGGCGCTGCTCGGGCTCGAGGACGAAAAGGGGCGCGAACAATGGCTGTTTCTCGCCCCCGATGCAGCTGGGCTGAAGGTCGATCTGGTGGGGCAACTGATAACCGTCATCACCCCGCGCTCACCGCTGGGCAAAAGCCTGCTGGGCAAGTTCGAGGGCGATGAGGTGGAGATCATGGTGGCGGGTGCTCGGCAACAGTTCGCTGTCACCGAGGTGGTTTAGCAGACTCTGTCAGTGAACCGGCAGTTCGACGCCGTCGAACAGCTCTTCCAGTTCCTGCTTGTTGTGGCATTGAATGGCCTTGGCCATGACTTCGCGGGTAAGGTGCGGCGCGAATTTCTCGATGAAATCGCACATGAAACCACGCAGGAAGGTGCCGCGACGGAAGCCGATCTTGGTGATGCTGGACTCGAACAACTCACTGGCATCGAGCACGACCAGGTCGCTGTCGAGTTTGGGATCGACGGCCATTTTCGCCACGATGCCCACGCCCAGCCCCAGGCGAACATAGGTCTTGATCACGTCGGCATCGGCGGCGGTGAACACGACTTTCGGCGTCAGGCCACGATGGCTGAACGCTTCGTCGAGTTTCGAACGGCCGGTAAAGCCGAACACGTAGGTCACGATCGGGTATTCGGCCAGCGCTTCGAGGGTCAGCTTCGACAACTTGGTCAACGGATGGCCCTGAGGCACGACCACACAACGGTTCCAGCGATAGCACGGCATCATGACCAGGTCGCCGAATAGTTCGAGCGCCTCGGTGGCGATGGCGAAATCCACGGTGCCATCAGCGGCCATTTCGGCGATTTGCATCGGCGACCCCTGGTGCATGTGCAGGGCAACGTCCGGGTATTGCTTGATGAAATTGCTGATCACCGGCGGCAATGCATAACGTGCCTGGGTGTGGGTGGTGGCAATCGACAGGGTGCCTTTCTTCTCGTTGGAGAATTCCTGGGCGATCTGCTTGATGCTTTCAACCTTGCGCAGAATCTCGCCGGCGGTGGTGATGATGCGTTCACCAGCCGGAGTGACCCGGGTCAAGTGCTTGCCACTGCGGGCAAAAACCTCGACGCCCAGTTCATCTTCCAGTAGACGGATCTGTTTGCTGATGCCCGGTTGAGAGGTGTAAAGGCTTTGGGCTGTAGCGGAAACGTTGAGGTCGTGGTGCGCCACTTCCCAGATGTAGCGCAATTGTTGAAGCTTCATATGAATCCCTCAAAGCAGGTAGACGCCACGGGCATCAGCGACGATATATAACTATATTAATGGCATGAAGAATAAATCTAGAACTTTTTTATCGGATTGCCACTATTCGTGTTCTAGAGATCCCCTTGGCGACGACGTTGCACCAGCGGCACCAGATAGACCGGCACCTTGGACAGTTGCAACACACGGGCGGCGGTTCGGCCCAAAGGCGTTTCCGCACCAGCACCGTGGCTGTGACTTCCTACGATCAACAAATCCACGGAGAGTTTCTGCGCTTGGTCCAGAATCACCTGCGATGGGTCGCCCTGCAGCACCCGTACTGCCTGAATCCGCTCCAGGTCGTGCTCCCCCTCATCCCCCAGTTCCTCACGAAAACTGTCGAGCACCCGCTGTTCGATACTGGCAATCACCGTATTCAGGCCCTGGCTGTGAAACTCATTCAGCGCCTGCTCATCGAGATAGCTTTGCAGCACCGATTCGGCAAACAACCCCATGGGTTCAACCGCATGCACGACATACAAATTGGCATTGAAGGTCCGGGCCAGCTCCAGGGCATGCTGCATCACCACGGGCGCGTACAGGCCAAGGTCTGTGGCATACAGCATCGAACGAATCATATGACCTCCTCAACTGCCAACATGGCGGAGATTTGATTCAGCTTAGCAGTGCCTTGGCGACTGCGACGTCCGGCGCAACGCATTGAATGGCGGGCTTAAACCTTTTGCTCGTTGCTTATGCCATGGGGCACGTGACCGGTGGCGACGACTTCACGGGCCAATTCGCAGTGGCCGGCCTGATCGTCGAAAAACACATCGGCCGCAAAGGCTTCGAGAAAGGCTGACTTGGTCAGACCGCCAAGGAACAGCGACTCGTCGAGCCGGATGTCCCATTCGCGCAACGTGCGAATGACCCGCTCATGGGCCGGCGCCGATCGCGCCGTGACCAGCGCGGTACGGATCGGGCAGGCGTCCTCCGGGAACTCACGCTGCAACAGATTAAGGGCCGCGAGAAAGCCCTTGAACGGTCCACCGCGCAATGGCTCGCGGGCCGCCTCACGCTCGCTGGCCTGGAACGCTTCCAGACCACCGGCCTGGTAAATGCGCTCCGACTCATCGGAAAACAGCACCGCGTCTCCGTCGAAGGCAATGCGTAACTCGTCGCTGGCTGCACGGCTGGCACCACCCGACAGAATGGTCGCTGCCGCGAAACCGGCGTCCAGTGCATTGCGTACGTCTTCGGCGTGGGTCGAGAGAAACAGGTCGCAGCCAAAGGCCTTGAGGTAGGGATACGGACTGCGCCCGCCGACAAATGCCGCACGGGAAATCGCCAGTCCGTAGTGGTCAATCGAGTTGAATACCCGCAGCCCGGTGTCGGCGCTGTTGCGCGACACCAGAATCACCTCGACCCGGGCGCGGCCGAGACTGTTGTTGAGGTTCAGGAGCTTCTGCACCAATGGAAAGGCATCGCCGGGCTGGAGGATTTCGTCTTCGTGTTCGATCTGATACTGCCGGTAGGCTTCGACGCCACTCGACAGATAGACCTTGTGGCTTTCGCTCAGGTCGAACAGCGCCCGCGAAGAAATCGCCAGCACCAGCTTGTCGTCAATTGTCTTCGGCATGCCCTTCCCCCTCAGGTCGGTCGACTCAGGTGTTGCGTCGATCAATGAAACTCAAGCTGCGATACAAGGCCTCGATGCGCGGCATTTCACACCCCGCGGCCTTGGCTGCGGCCAGTGGCCGGGCGTAGATTGCGGCGAGCTCCAGCGGCCGCTTGTGCAGGAAATCGTGGTACATGCTCGGCCAGTAGTCGGGCATTTTTTCGGTCACCATGAACAAGTGCTCGGCATACCCCGCCGGTACATCGTGCCCGCACGCGACTGCGCCTTGCACCACTTCGGCCATCAGCGCCTTGATCAGTTCGCGACTGTCGGCATCCGCCATCAACGGTGTAGTGCTCGCTCCCAGCAAAACCGATAGCCCGTTGTAAGGGATATTCCAGACCAGTTTTTGCCAACGCGCCTGATGCAGATTCGCCATGGCCTGGGAATCGAGGCCGGCACTGTGGAACAAATCGACACCCTCCTCGACAATGGCGCGGCGTGTCGGCCCATCGGCGGGACCGCTGTGATAACCAACATGCACCGCGCCCAACGCCTGATGAGTGATGACGCCCGGCGCCTCGCGATGGACGCAGATGTAGCAGAGCCCGCCAAGCACATGCAGCGAGTCGGGGAGCAACTCGCGCAGGCTGTCTTCAACGTCCAGGCCGTTTTGCAACAGCAGTACTTTGGCGTTCGGTGCCGCCGCCTGCAGGATGGCGGGTGCCAGGCCTGCATTGCTGGTGGTTTTCACGCCCACCAGCAGCCAGTCGCAGCGCGGCATGTCTTCAGCATTCGAATAGGCCTGCACCGGGTGCAACGTCAGTGCGCCGTGGGGTGCGCTATCGACCCGCAACCCATGCTCGGCCACCGCGGAGAATTCGCTGCGCAGCAGAAAATGCACATCAAAACCGGCACGCGCCAGCATCACCCCGTAGAAACCGCCGATTGCGCCGGTCCCAATAATGCCGATCGTCGGCCTGGCAATTGTCCCCATCATGGCAACTCCTCTGCTGTTCGACTCAGCGCCTGGCGCACGGCCCGATTGAGCTCGGTGTCGGTCAGACGCGATTTCAGTGCTCCGAAGAATTCGCCGTCGCGCACAATAAACAGCGCCGGCAAGTGAAAGACCTGATAACGCTCGACCACCCCTCCGTTATTGCCGGCATCGATCCAGCACAGTCGATCGACCGCCAGATCAAGCGTTGGCAATTGCTCGCGGGCAAAACGGCAACTGGCGCAGCCGACACTGGTGAAAATAACCAGCGAAACACCGCTCATCGCCAGCAGCCGTTGGTCGGCGTCAAGATCGGTCAGTTCCAATTCGACCACTATACTGGGTGTAACAATGTCAGATGGCCGACACATGGAGTCTGTGTTCATGGGACGATTTATTCCTCACCCTGACGATGTGCCCGTCGAATTAACGTTGCTGAAACCTGAATGTATTTCGCGACGACAGCTGCACACTATCAGCCTCGGGGGCATGGCTTGCAATTATCACCGCGCGTGGCGCCACGGCACGGCGCTGGAAGTTCGCATGCCGACCGTGAGTCCCGACGTGCGTTACCTGGGTTATGTCGCCTGGTGCCTGCGGCGCAAACGCGGTTATCTGGTGGGCATCGCTTTCGTCGACGAACAAATGCTGTTCAGCGCCCGGATGGGCGAGCAGGTGTGCCAGATCGAACGCTACTGCCGCCTGCATGACGCCCACGAGGACTTGCAGGATATTCAGGCCCTGGCCCTCGAATGGCTCCAGGAGCATGCCGATGAGTTCTCTCACGAATCGGTGCGCAAGGCTTTTGCCGAGCCTGTGTCGGATTAGGGGCATTGCCGAAGGGTTTGCCGGTCACGTTGGGGAAACTGACCGAGAATGACCCCTAAACCGGTGTCTGCCCATTGTCGAGCCACGGTGTAACGCGCTAAGGTTCGGCTCCCCGACGCGCTTAATTTGCTGTGCTCCGCCGCGCGGGTTCGCTGGCGGCCGGCACCCGTGACCTGACGAGTAAACGATGGCTGATTTACCGATCAACGACCTAAACGTCGCCTCCAACGAGACACTGATCACTCCCGATCAGCTCAAGCGCGATATTCCCCTGAGCGACGCCGCACTGCGCACCGTCACCAAGGGCCGCGAAGTCATTCGCAATATTCTGGATGGCACCGACCACCGCCTGTTCGTCGTCATCGGGCCTTGCTCGATCCATGACATCAAGGCCGCCCACGAATATGCCGACCGCCTGAAGGCTCTCGCTGCCGAAGTGTCCGATACCCTGTATCTGGTCATGCGCGTGTATTTCGAGAAGCCACGTACCACCGTCGGCTGGAAAGGCTTGATCAACGACCCGTACCTGGATGACTCGTTCAAGATCCAGGACGGCTTGCACATCGGCCGCCAGTTGCTGCTGGACCTGGCTGAGAAAGGCCTGCCAACCGCCACCGAAGCCCTCGACCCGATCTCCCCGCAATACTTGCAGGACCTGATCAGCTGGTCGGCCATCGGCGCGCGCACCACCGAATCCCAGACTCACCGTGAAATGGCGTCCGGTCTGTCCTCGGCCGTCGGCTTCAAGAACGGCACCGATGGCGGCCTGACCGTGGCGATCAACGCCTTGCAGTCGGTTTCCAGCCCGCACCGTTTCCTGGGTATCAACCAGGAAGGCGGCGTGTCGATCGTGACCACCAAGGGTAACGCCTACGGTCACGTGGTGCTGCGCGGCGGCAACGGTAAGCCGAACTACGATTCGGTCAGCGTTGCGCTCTGCGAGCAGGCGCTGAACAAGGCGAAGATCAAGCCGAACATCATGGTCGATTGCAGCCACGCCAACTCCAACAAGGATCCGGCCCTGCAACCGCTGGTGATGGAAAACGTCGCTAACCAGATCCTCGAAGGCAACAAGTCGATCATCGGCCTGATGGTTGAAAGCCACCTGAACTGGGGCTGCCAGGCAATCCCGAAAGACCTCGCCGACCTGCAATACGGCGTGTCGATCACCGACGCCTGCATCGACTGGACCGCGACCGAAAACACCTTGCGCAGCATGCATGCCAAGCTCAAGGATGTGCTGCCCAAACGCGATCGCAGCTGATCGCCTGATTGGCCGCACAAAAAACGCAGACAAAAAAACGCCGGGTAGAACCCGGCGTTTTTTTATGCATTCGTTTTATTGAAGGTCACTGGCTCAGCTTGGCCGCATGCCGCTGGTGACGCTCCATGTAGCGCTCGACGTAGGAGCACGATGGAATGACGGTGTAGCCCATTTCGTCAGCGTACTCCAGCGCCTTCTCGGTCAAGGCTGCTGCAATACCGCGACCACGCAATGCGTTGGGCACGAAGGTGCGATAGATATCCAGGGTCTGCTTCCCCAGGTCCATATAGGTCAGATAGGCACGATGACCGTCCACAATGGTCTCGAACTGATGACCAGCCTGGTCATGGTGGATGGACAACGCCTCGCTCATCACTACTCCTCGCGGGTCTGGATTTCCGACCCCTACCTTACCGATGTTTTTCCGGCGAAGGAACATCTACGCCACCCCGTGCCTGAATGGACACCGAGAAGAGCTGCACCGATCTCGCGCTACCGAGCACGTACAAATAGTAGGCACCATTGACAGAAATGCTCAAGGTGCGCTCGTCATCATGCAGGTTGGCGGGTGCTGCTCCGGATCACGCAGGAATGGCTCGACCGAAGGTCACTACGGGTCGATAGCCTGAACATTGCCGGATGTTGAGACTTAAGACGAGCGCCCGCTGTTAAAGTCACCTGAACATCGAGAAAGATATTGGGAGGCGCTACGCAAAAGCCGAACAAAAGTGTAGACGAATCCATGTAGGCGGACTTTAGCCAGACGGGAAAAAGAGTGGTGTGCCGAAGGAACTTTTTCTCGCCAGTTCGCTCAGCCACGGGCCTTGCAGCTGGATATTTTTTAAACAATTCAGTTAAAAGTTGCTCGAAAAAGAATCAACGCCTACAATTTTTTTTGCTTCTTGCGTCACGTCAGTTTTACTTACTACAAGTAATGGGTAGTATGTACGCCGGCTATTTCCTCAATCGGAGGAGATAGCTACTTAATAGAAAGTCCTTGAAGGGGAACACGATGAACAACGTTCTGAAATTCTCTGCTCTGGCTCTGGCCGCAGTTCTGGCTACCGGTTGCAGCAGCGCATCGAAAGAAACCGAAGCACGTCTGACCGCTACTGAAGACGCAGCTGCTCGCTCCCAGGCTCGTGCAGACGAAGCTTACCGTAAAGCTGATGAAGCTCTGGCTGCTGCTCAAAAAGCACAACAGACTGCTGACGAAGCTAACGAGCGTGCTCTGCGCATGCTGGACAAAGCTAGCCGCAAGTAATAATCCTTCGGGATTGTTATCAAGCCGACCCATTTTTTGGGTCGGCTTTTTTATTGCCCGGCGTTTCTCCAGGCAATAAAAAACCCGTCGACGCGGTCCGCGCCGACGGGTTCTTTGCAAGCGTTACTGCATCGGGTCGATCGGAGTGCTCGACACCATCGGTGCGACGCTGTTGCCCGGCACAGCGATCTCCACCGGCAGGCCGTCTTCAGCGGCAACCACATCACGCACCACATCCCAATTCATGCGCAGGTTGTTGGTGATGTCTTCACGCTTGAGCATCGCATTGATAACCGCAGTGTGCTTGTCGACCACCGACGGGTTGCCCTTGTCGTCCAGCGGCGTATGCGCCTCCAGGTAGACCTTGCCGCCACTCATGCCAAACTTGTACGGGTCGTTGATGATCCGTACCGACGTACCGACCGGCACCATGCCCGCCATTTCCAGCACGTTGTTATTGAACATGCGGAAGCAGCCGTGGCTGGTGCGCATGCCGATACCGAACTTCTTGTTCGAGCCGTGGATCAGGTAGCCCGGAGTGCCCAGGGTGAACTTGAACGGCCCCAGCGGGTTGTCAGGGCCGGCCGGCACGACGTTGGGCAGCGGATCACCGTCTGCTGCGTGCTCGGCCTTGATCGAAGCCGGAGGCGTCCAGGTCGGATTAGGTGTCTTGGCGGTGATGCTGGTGTGGGCAATTGGCGAGCCCCAGCCTTCACGACCGATACCCAGCGGGAACGTGTACACCACGTTCTTGCCTTTCGGGTAGTAGTAGAGGCGGTACTCGGCCAGGTTGATTACGATACCTTCACGCGGGCCTGGTGGCAGGATGAAGCGGGTCGGCAGAATGATTTCCGTGCCGGCGCCTGGCAACCAAGCATCGACACCCGGGTTGGCCGCGACCATTTCCGTGTAGCCCAGATCGTAGGCAGTACCAAGGTCGGCGAAGGTATCTTCGTACTTGGCCTTGATCACCTGCACCTGGCCGATGATGTCCTCACCGGGCGGTGGCAGGGGAAACTCCAATGCTGCAACGGGGCCGGCCACAAAAAGGGCGGCGAGAGTCAGGCAGCGGGTGACGGCAGGAAAGCGCGACAACATCCGGAAAATCCTTCGCATGATCAACTGAGATATAAGAAAGCGATTGTACACCGCTGCCTGTTATTTCGGGGAGATGGCCCGATTGCAGGTGATGCAAGGTGATTCTGCGGTTTTCCTTGACCCCTTGTGGGAGCGAGCCTGCTCGCGAAGGCGGCGTGTTGGGCGACGTGTCTTTTACCGGTGTACATATCCGTTTCTTCGGTAACGGCCACTTAGGG
>NZ_AKJJ01000147.1:0-24071 GCF_000282395.1 Pseudomonas sp. GM55
CCCTAAGTCGCCGTTACCGAAGCAACGGATATACACACCGTCAACAAAAGACAGGCCGACTAAAACACCGCCTTCTCAGCAATGCGCCCCCGCATGCTCAAGCCGATGAAACAACCGGTTGAAATACACCAGGCTATCACGCGGTTCCCGCACCCCGACCTTTTCCAGCTCGACAAACATCACCGAGTGCGACCCCACTTCCTTGCACTCGCTGATCCGCCCTTCCAACTGCACCAGGGCATCGCGCAGCACCGGCACGTCGGCCGCGCCGTCGTCCCACAGGTCCCAGGCAAAACGCTCGGCCATCGGCACCTGGGTCATGCCGGCGAAGTGCCGGGCCAGTTCTTCCTGTTCGCCACACAGCACGTTGACGCACAACCGGCCGTTGGTGCGGAACACGTCGTGGGTGGCGCTGTTGCGGTTGACGCACACCAACACGGTGGGCGGCGAATCGGTCACCGAGCACACGGCGCTGGCGGTAATGCCGCAGCGCCCGCCCGGGCCGTTGGTGGTGATGATGTTCACCGCCGCCGGCAGCTGCGCCATGGCGTTGCGAAAGTCGATTTGCTGCTGGCTCAGGTCGGCCATGTCGATGCCCCTTCCTTCAGTTGGACCGCCTCGAAAGCGGCCCGTAGGTGATGGAACAAGACTACGGCTGTGGGCACGACACAACCATTCTGACGATCCCCATGGTGAGGTTGGGTTTCCGCTAGTCGTCTAGGTGGTTTCTTTATCGCAAGGGCCGGCCACAGTGGGTATTCTGCATACTGGCTCCAGAACGATGAGCCAATGCGTGCCGCGCGTTCACGTGCGAAAACAATAATTAGAAACTTTCGTGGCAGCCCCGATGGAAACCCGTAAACCGATTGTTTATATCGTTGACGACGACAAGGACCTGCGCACTTCCCTGGCCTGGTTGCTGGAGTCGGTCAGCGTGCAGGCGCAGTGCTTTGCCGGTGCCGAAGAGTTCCTCAGCCAATACGACCCCAGGCAGCCCGCCTGCCTGGTGCTCGACGTGCGCATGCCGGAGACCAGCGGCTTCCAGCTGCAGGAAATCCTCAATCAGCGCGGCAGCACCTTGCCGACCATTTTCGTCTCGGCCCACGGTGATATTCCGATGTCGGTCAAGGCGATGAAGAACGGTGCGCTGGATTTCGTCGAGAAGCCCTACAACCCGCAGCAGATGATCGACCGCATCCAGGCCGCGTTGAAGACCGCCGTACACGCCCAGGCCGATCAGCAGCAGCGGCAGAACCTGCAAGGCAAACTGGCACTGCTGACCAGCCGTGAGCGGGAAGTGTTGATGCTGGTGATCGATGGCAAGGCCAGCAAGGTGATTGCGCGGGAGCTGAACATCAGCGTGAAGACCGTTGACGTGCACCGCACCAAGATCAAGGAAAAGATGGGCGTGACCAGCATCGCCATGCTGGTGCGCGAGGTGCTGCATTTGCCGGCTGAAGAGCCGGTGCGGCATTGATCATTCAGCACTCGCCGTCAGGCCGCTTTCGCTGGCAAGCCAGCTCCTACAAGATCATTGTAGGAGCCGGCTTGCCGGCGAAGGGGCCGGCACATTCAACATGAATGCCAGCGTGTCAGTTATGGCTATAGCGCTTGCGATAAGCACCCGGTGACACGCCGAAGCGCGATTTGAAGGCCGACGAGAAGTAGCTCGAATCCGAGAAGCCCCAGGCATAACACAGCGCCGAAAGCTTCTGCTCGACATCGGCGCGGCGCAGGTTTTCGGCGCAGAAGTCCAGGCGGCGGTGCTTGATGTATTGCGCCACCACCAGGCCGCGCTTGGAGAACATCCGGTACAGGCCGCGCACGGAAATCCCCACTTCACGGGCAATCAGCTCGGGGCACAGTTCTTCGTCGCTCAGGTGCGCGTCGATGAAGGCGATGATTTTGCGAAACTGCCGTTCATGGGGATCAGCAGCGCTGTCACGGGCGCTGATGCCCGGCAGCAACAGGCTGGCCAGGGCATCGAGCACCGCCTCGCTCTCCTGCATGTCCAGCCCTTCCTGCTGGCGGGTGCCTTGCACCAGCTTGTTGGCCATCGCCGCCAGGGGGCTGCTGGCCGCGATGCGCGTGGCGCAGTTGACGGCATTGAAGTGCGAACCACGCTCGACCACCTGGCGCGGAAGTATCAACGAAAGCTGGCGGCAATCGTCGTTGTAGATCATGTCGCTGGGACGGCTGGCGTCGATCAGCGCGATGTCACCACAACCCAATTGCGCACGGTTGTCGCCCTGCTCGAGTTGCGAGCTGCCACGCATCTGGAACACCGCGTAGTAGTGACCGTCGCTGCTGGTGCTGACGTCCTTGCTGGTGCGATACAAGTGCACATGCGCCATGTCGACCACACTGAGGTTGATCGCACCGCTGCGAAATTCCGCCAGTTCGCCGTAGAAATCGGAGTCCAGCGCCCGGGCATCGAAACGCCCACAGGCCTGGTTCACCTGGCTCAACCAACTTTCGAACGCCTCGTTGCGCACCGTCGATGCTGTAATCATGTCCGCAAAGCCTCACGTTTTTGTTGTTATTTTTCGACCGCTTCATCGAGCGGTTCGTCAAAACCGTTGTTGCTGTAACCATCGCCTCCCTCGACGGCCGCCGGGCGCCCATTCAACAGGCTCCGGCGCAGGCTTTCCAGCCTTCCTGGTCTTAAAGGTCCAATACCAGACGAGCGGAAAGCGCCCGTGATACACAAGCGCAGATCTGCTTGTTGGACGCCTTTTCCTTGTTCGACAGGCAGTTGTCGCGGTGCTCCGGCACACCGTCCAGGACCTCGACGATGCAGGTGCCGCAAATGCCTTCGCGGCACTCGGTGTCGATGTCGCAACCGTGGGCCTGCAGTACGTCGACCAGGCTGGCGTTGGCCGGCACCTGCAGCACCACGCCGGAACTGGCCAGTTCCACTTCGAACGTGCCGGCCGGGGCGCTGTTGGCCGCCGGGTCCGCCGCGAAATGCTCCAGGTGAATGGCATCATCCGGGCGACTGCGCGAAGCCACTTCCACCACTTTGTTCATGAACGGTGCCGGGCCGCAGGTGTAGACATGGGCGGCGCTGCCAGCGCGCTCCAGGCATTCGCTCAACGCACTGTCCAGATCCGCTGGTTCCACGCCGTAGTGAAACTCCACGCGATCGGCAAAGTTCGTCGCCAACAGCTGGGTAAACGCAGCGTACTGCGCCGAACGGGCGAAATAATGCAAACGATACGGCTGACCGCTTTCCGCCAGTCGATAAGCCATGCTCAACAGCGGCGTCACGCCGATACCGGCGGCGAACAGCACGTGCTCGCCGGCATTTTCATCGAGGCGGAACAGGTTGCGCGGCGCGCCCATTTCCAGCTCCATGCCCTCTTCCACTTGCTCATGCAACGCCAGCGAACCACCGCGCGACTGCGCTTCTTTCTTGACCGCCACCAGATACGCACGGCGATCCTGCGGCGGGCTGCACAGCGAATACTGGCGGGTCACCCCGGTCGGCCCGGTGAGGTCGACGTGGGCGCCCGGCTCATAGGCGTCGAGCGGCTGGCCGTCACTGCGCACGAGGCGAAAGGAGCGGATATCCAGCGCTTCGTCGACGATCCTTTCGATCTTCACCTTCATCATTGCATCACCTGAATCATTGTTTTTTTGTTAAACGAAGCACCTGTGGGAGCTGGCTTGCCAGCGATGGCGGCCTCATGCCTTGCATCGCCTATCAGGGCGCCTTCGCCGGCAAGCCGGCTCCTACAGGGGTCATTTTCCTGCCTTGAGATCGGGGCATGCTTAGCGCATGAACAGGCCGCCGTTGATGTCCCAGCACGCGCCCGTTACGGAGGTGGCGTGATCGGCGATCAACAGCAATACGCTGTCGGCGATGAACGCAGGGTCGCCGAGGGTGCCGGCCGGGATCATTTTCAGGATCTGTTCCAGGCGCTCGGGCGCCACGGTTTCGCGCACCACCGGCAAGTCCAGCGGACCTGGCGAGAGGCTGTTGACCGTCACGCCTTGCGGTGCCAGTTCACGGGCAAAGACCTTGGTCAGGGTCGCCACGCCACCCTTGGCCGCCGCGTAATGCGCGCCGGTGGCGGTGCCGCCGTTCTGCCCGGCCAGGGACGCGATGTTGACGATGCGTCCGAAGCCACGCTCGGCAAAGTGCGCGCCGAATACCTGGCAGGCGACGAAGGTGCCGCGCAGGTTGATCGCCATCGACTCATCGAACTCTTCCGGCGTGATGTCCATCAGTGCCGCGACTTTCGACACACCGGCGTTGTTCACCAGAATGTCGGTGCCGCCCCAGTGCGCGGCGAGCAGGTCGCGGGCACGCTGGAAATCGGTCTTGCTGCGCACATCCAGCTCGATGGCGACGGCCGTGGCGCCGCTGCCATCGAGCTCGGCGGCCAGTTGCCGCACGCCATCGAGGCGCACATCGGCCAGGCCGACGCGATAACCCGCTGCGTGCAGACGGCGGGCAATGCACTCGCCCAGTCCGCGCGAGGCACCCGTTACGAGGGCTACTCGACTCATGATGTTGCCCTCACAAAAGGAAGCCGAGTGCGCTCAGGCTGTCGGTGGAGTTGATCAGGCGCACCACTTTGCGCTCCAGCGTCGGCACGCCGTCGGTGAAGCGGATACGGTGGTTCAGGTCGGCCACGAACGGCGTGTGCACGCCGCGCTTGTAGGCGTACAGCAACTGCGCGGAGTTGACTTCGACGATGTCACCGGCCGCTTCCACCAGGCGAAAGCGCGAAACGGTGCGAATGGTCTTCGCCGCGTCCACCGCCGACGGCGAGAAGCCGGCGCTCAAGCGTTCGATGCGCAAGGCACGCATGCGCGCATCGTCGTAGGCGTAGTTGAGGGTTGCCTCGAAATCTTCGGTGTCCGGGTCGATCGGCACGATGTACTTGCCGCTTTCGCTCCACAGGGTCGCCCATTCGGCGTAATTCTTGTGGTCGAGCAGTTCGGCTTCGCGCCAGATGAATTCGATGGCCTGGGCCAAGGGACCTGCAAAACCGTTCAGGGTGTCGTGATTGCTCATTGGCTCATCATCCTTTTCCACATGTCGTAGGCACCGCGCATGCCGCCTTCGTCGGTGGCGTGGCTGACCTTGTCGCCGTTTTCAGCGGTGATTTCGCGGTTCAGGCCGCGGTTGACCAGGATTGGCGCATCGACGCCGGCATACGAGCCGCGCTGCACGCGGTCCCAGGCCTCGGCGTCGTCAGGGCTGCCGAAACCGAACGGGCCCTGGAAGTGTTCGTGGATGCGCATGCGTTCGCGGTTGGCGATTTCCGGGCCGCCGTCCATGCCCAAGGCCACGTGGCGGATCTCGGTTTCGCTGACCGACACCGGGCGCAGCACGCGGAAGAACGACATCGACATCGCCACGTTGGGGAACAGGTTCAGGTTGAACCCGGCGCCGTGCAACGAACGCACGATGCGGCGGACTCGCTCGGGTGGCATGGTTTTCGACAACTCTTCGGTGACGTGGGCGAAGCGCTCCTGCAACTGCTCGGTGCCGTCGTCGTGATCGAGATCGACGTGCTCCGGCACCATCACCATCACGCTGTGGCCGTTGCCCAGGGAGTGGGTCACGGCTTGCTCGTCGGTCATGAACGAGAGCATTTCCGAGGTTTCTTCATCCACCGACGACATGAACGACTTGTGCACGATCGGGAAGTGGTAACCGTCGGTGGTGTTTTCCAGCTGGATCTTCCAGTTGCCCTTGAAGCTGAACTTGTGTTCACCCTGGGTCTTGATCGGGTAACCGGCGCCCTGTTTCATGAACAGGTCCATCCAGTGTTTCGCGCCACCGAGGAAGTCTTCCAGCGGTTCGATCTCGTCGTTGTAGCTGGCGAACACCATGCCGGCGTAGCTTTCAACGCGCAGGCTGGTCAGCGGCAGTTCGGACTTTTCCAGGATGCCTTCGTAGCCGTCCGGATACGGCAGCGCCCGCAGCTTGCCGTCCAGGCCATAGGACCAGCTGTGATACGGGCAAGTGAAACCGCTGGCGTTGCCCTTGTGCTTCTCGCACACGGTGGCGCCACGGTGCCGGCAACGGTTTTCCAGCACGTTGATGTTGTTCTTCTTGTCGCGCACGACGATCACCGGGCGACGGCCGATGGTGGCGGTCTTGAAGTCGCCGCTGTTGCGCACTTCGCTTTCGTGTGCGACCCACACCCAGGTGCGGTAGAAAATCTTCTCCAGCTCGGCTTCGAACAGCGCCGGGTCGTTGTACAGCGAGACATCGACGCGGTCGTGACTGACCAGTTCGTCCGGGCTTTTCGATGATGCGATCAGCCGGTATTCATGAGTGCTCATGCGGTTCTCCTCATGGCTTCTTTTTATGATTTCGTTTTAGAGCGAAGCCTTTAACCGGCCATGCTCTGTTGCAGCTGCGCACCAAAGGCGCAGACCAGTTCGTCCTGACCTTTGCGACCGACGATTTGCAGGCCGACTTTCAAGCCGCCGCAATCGATTTCCACCGGCACCGTCAGCGCTGGATGGCCGCTCAAGTTGAAGGGCCGTACCAGCGGCGTCATGCCGGCCACGGCCTTGCTGCCGGCGCGGGCCTCGCTGAGGGTCGGCGGCAAAGTTGGCAGCGTTGGCAGCAGCAACACGGCAAAGTCTTCCAAGGCCGCATCCACCTGTTGCGTGAAGCGTGTGCGCACGGTTTCGGCCTGGGCCAGTTCTTCGCGGCTGGTGCGGCTTGCCGCCAACAGACGTGTCTCGACATCGGCGCCGATCAGGCCCTTGCCGGTCAGGTGACCGAACGCGGCCCAGTTTTCAAAATTGATCACGGTCAGGCCGGCCGCGAACGCCGCTTCGAATTCGCTCAGGTGCAGGTGGCTGCGACGCCACCCGGCGCGGTCGGCGGCGGCACCGAGGCTGGCCTGCAGGTGCGAATCGCAGGCCACGTCGAGAAAGCCGACTTTGGCGCCGTCGCCGGGCAAACCTTGCACGTCGAAACCCGGGCAAATCACCTGCATGGCGGCAATCAGGTCGTCCATGGTCCGGGCGAACGGCCCTACGCAGTCGAGGCTGGAAGCCAACGGATGCGCGCCGACGCGGCTGACTCGGCCGTAGGTCGGCTTGAGCCCGGCAACGCCACAGCACGCCGCCGGCACCCGCACCGAACCACCGGTGTCGGTGCCGATGGCGATGTCCGCCAGCCCCGCCGCGACGGCCGAAGCCGAACCGCTGGAGGAACCGCCCGGCACACGATCAGGTGCTTGAGGATTCACTGGCGTGCCGGTCCAGTCGTTGATGCCGGTGACGCCAAAGGCCAGCTCATGCAGGTTGGTCTTGCCGACGATCTGCCAGCCTGCGTTGAGGATTGCATCGACCACTTCGGCATTTTTGCTGGCTGCCGGTGCGTCGGCGAAGGCGCGGCTGCCGGAGCATGTCGGGTAACCGGCGATGTCGATGGAATCCTTGATGGCAACCCGCTTGCCGTTGCCACCAAGCAGAAATTCGCTGATGAAGGTACTCATGCGCTCAGCTCCTGCTTTGATAAATGAGAGCTGAACAAGCGTTGCGTGCGGAAATGCGCGATCAGCCAGACACCGTCGACACAGCGGAAATCGATGTTCAGGCGCGTGCCGAACAGTTCGCTGTGGCCATCGGCATAGGTCGAGATCTGCTGCATGATCCACTGCCCCTGCGCGGCCTTGCCATCGACCACGATCGACTCGCTGGTGAGGTAATGCAGGTTCAACTTGAAGTGATCGGACGGCGGCAGATAACCACCGACAAACGTCGCCACCGCCGCACGCCCATGATGCTGACCAAAGGTCTGCGCGGTCTGGGTGCCGAGGCCTTCCCAGATCGCATCCTCGGTGAACAGCTGCGCCAACTGGCTCAGATGAATCGGTGCCCGTGGCACATCGCACAGGTCCATGTAGCACGCCATCAAGCGGCGCACCGCACTTTCCCCTTCGAGCGTCGCCAGACGCTGCAGCAAGGCCTCGTCCATGGCTTACACCCTGGCCGCGTCTGGGATGGTCAGCGGGCGACCGATGCGTGCTTCGACCTTCGCGTAGCGCCACAGGCTGTATTCGCCGACCGGCGTGGTGCGGAACAGGTTGCAGGCGTCGATCACCGACTGGTGGCAGTCGACGTCGGCCATGATGTACACGGTCCAGGGCGAGGTGGTGGACGGGCCGACCATCAGGCGGTCGTCATCCATGGCGCCGAGCACGGTGATGCCGGGCATCGCGCCGAGGGAGCCCATCATCTGGCTGAAGCCTTTCCAGACGCTCAGGCCTTCGCCGGTGGGCAGGTCGAAAAAGTTCTGGGTGATGCCGATGCAGAAGACGACGCGCAACGGTTCCTGGGTAGCTTGGGACATGCTGTAGATCCTTTGAATAGGTGATGGAATTCAGATGTAGCCCGGGAACGGCGGCACGCCGAGGAACACCGAGCCGGCGCCGTCGTACAGGCCTTCGCTGAGGAAGGCGTGCTGGGTCACCACCATCGAGTCGCGCAGGTAGCGTTGCAGCGGATGGCGCAGGTAAATGGCAGTGGTCCCGGCCAGGCTGTAGGCGCTCTGCACCACCTCTGCTCCGGCCTGGGAAACGTGAATCGCGGACAGGCGCAACAGGCTGGTCTGCTCCGGTGTGACCGGGTTGCCGGCGAGAATGGAGTTCCACACCTGCTCGGTGGCGTTGTAGAAGAACCCGCGTGCGGCGGCGAGCTTGGCTTCGGCCTTGGCGATTTCGATGCGCACGTAGGCGCGGTCGGCCATTTTCGGTGCGCCGGTAATACCGCCGGTACCGGCCATGCGGCTGATTTCGTCCAGCGCTGCACGGGCCAGGCCGAGGTTGACCACCGCCAGCACTTGCGCGGCGTAGGCAATCGACGGGTAGCGGAACAGCGGCTCATCAATGGTTGCCGCCCCACCCCGGATAAACGTCCAGCGGTCCTCGACGAATTTGTCGGTGACGCGCAGATCGTGGCTGCCGGTGCCCTTGAGGCCGACTACATCCCAGTTCTCGACGATCTCGACCTGACTGGCCGGGAACACCGCCGTGCGAGGCTTGCCGCCCGCGGCGCTGGCGCCGATGCCGACGCCCAGCAGGTCCGCGCCTTTGCTGCCGCTGGCGAATTTCCAGGTGCCGTTGACCTGCCAGCCGCCTTCTACCGCTTCGGCAGGCTGCAACGGGAACAGTCCGCCAGCGAACACCAGGTCGGGGCTCTCGGCGTAGATTTCCGCCAGAGTTTGTGGCGGCAAGGCCGCCAGATAGACGCCAGCGCTGCCGAAGCTGGCCACCCAGCCCGCCGAGCCGTCGGCTTCGGAGATGCGCTCGATCATTTGCAGGAACAGCGCCGGTGCCAGGGCGTCACCGCCGAAGCATTTCGGCGTGGCGGCACGATAGATACCCACCTGCTTGAAGCGCTCGATCATGTCCCGAGGCACGTGGGAGCCGGCGTCGAATTCGTCGCGGCGTTGACGAACCTCATCCAGCACCTGCTGAAATAGCTGACTCTCGACCATTGGCACGACCGGGCCGGACACCGGGTCTTGTTGCGCGACAGCTGAACGCAGCATGGGCTTTCTCCGTTTTGCTTGTTATTAGCTGGAGCCAGGCTGGAGACTGGCGACCGTTTATGAGTGCCGGTAACTGCACGTTCCCATCGGGCTAACGTTTTCCTTTGTAGGAGCTGGCTTGCCAGCGAAGAGGCCCGCGAAGTGAGCGGTGAGCTCAAGGGCGCCTTCGCTGGCAAGCCAGCTCCTACAGGGGGAGCGATTCAGTGATGAGGGGTGCTGCTACCGTTACGTTGATGGGTCCAGTGTAAAAACCGCACCCCGCCGCAACTATTGGTGCGTGCAGCCCCCCGACTAAAGAAAACCCCTAGACCCACGCCGGTTACCTCTGAGCGCATCCCGCTGTGCGAGCAGGTATAAAACGCCATACTGCAAACTCTGCCGCCAAGGGCCGTGCGATGTACTTGCCAAAACCGAACGACTTTCATGCGCTGATCGAAGCCATGCCGCTGTGCATCATTCTTCATGACGCGCACACCAAGGAAATTCTCTGGGCCAACGCCGCTGCCCTGGCGGCGCTGGGCTTTACCCTGGAGGAACTGACTCCGCTGAAGGCCCCGGACATGACCCGCGATGCGCCGAAATACCGACGCTCCGTGGGTTTGCGCTGGCTCGAAGGGGCCGCGCGCACCGGGCAACGGGCCATCGAGTGGTGCTATCGCTCCAAGCAAGGGGTGGAAATTCTGTCCGAGGCGGTGGCGACCCTCGTGCACCTGGACGGTCGCGATGTGTTGATGGTGCAGTTCCGCGACATTTCCAAAGAGGACAAGGTCAAGCGCGACCTCAAGCGTTTCGAGAGTCGGCTCAAGGCCTTCATGCAGGACCTGGCCGAAGGTGTGGCGGTGCTCGGCCCCGAGGGCGATATCGGTTTTATCAGCGACTCCGGCGCGCACCTGCTCGACAGCGAAGTGCAGCAGCTGATGGGCCAGAACTTCCTGGCCTGGTGCGACGACGCTTCGCGCCAGCGCCTGTTGCAACGGTTCGCCCAGGAGACACCGGAGCACGCGCCGTTCAGCGTGCACTACAAGGTGCAGCGCCGGGACGGCGAATGGCGCTGGCATGACGCAACCTGCCGCTACATCGAGATTGAAGACGATCTGGTCGGCCATCTGCTGCTGTTCCGCGACGTGACCGAGCAGGTGCAGGCCGAAGAGGCGCGGCGGCTCAGCGAGCAGAAACTCGAGTACCTGGCGCGCTACAACGCGATGGGTGAAATGGCCGTGGCCATCGCCCACGAGCTGAGCCAACCCCTGGCCGCCACCCGCAACTTCATCGAAGGCACGGTGATTCGTCTGGGTAACGCCGGTGAAACCGATCAAGCCGTCGCCTGGGGTTTGCAGAACGCTGTGCGGCAAATCGAGCACGCGTCGGTGATCATCAAGAGCGTGCGCGACTACGTGGTCAAGCTGGAGCAGGCCGAAGAGCTGATCGACGTTAACGAGCTGCTGCGCGAAACCCGCTACTTCATCAGCCTGAGGGCCGATCCGAGCCAGGTGCGCGTGGAAATCGTCACCGCGCCGGAACCGCTGCTTGTCAGTTGCGAGAAAGTCCTGATCGGCCAGGTGATCCTCAACCTGGCGTTCAACGCGATTGAAGAAATGGCCGACCTGCCGACCGACCGCCGGTTGTTGCGCATCCATGCCAGCCGCAACAACGACGTGGCGCAAGTGCGCATCGAAGACTGCGGCCGTGGCATCCAGGCCCAGGCGCAAGAGAAGCTGTTCGACGGTTTCTTCTCGTCCAAGGTCAGCGGCAACGGCATCGGCCTGGCCCTGTGCAAGAACATCATCGGCCGCCATCGTGGCGATATCTGGGCGCAAAACCTGGAGCCGTGCGGCGCGGTATTTACCTTCTCCCTTCCCCTCGCCACGTCCACCTGAACGCCAATATTTCGTCCAACCCCGGCAGCCGGTAAATCTGCGTTTGACCCCGATCCCGTGTAGGAGCCGGCTTGCCGGCGAAGGCGCCTTCGAATATTGCATCACACTCAAGGCCGTCTTCGCTGGCAAGCCAGCTCCTACAGGTTCCGCCCCGTCGCCCCCCCTCGCAATACCCCTCCTCACCCCCGATAAAGGCAGCCTCAACCCCGCAATAACTGGCTTTGGCACAGATTTGATGACACTGGCACAGACACACAAACACTTGGCAGGCAGGGCAATTCTCCCGATTGCCGGGCACGGCAGAATCAAAGGGTAAAAATCTGCCAAAGCACCCGCGATCCGCGTTACCAACAATTCAGGAAGTTCCCCTTATGCGAACAAACAGGATCTCCGTACAGTCAGCGCTTGGCCTGAGCCTGCTTGTACTCGGTTTGAACAGTGCCCGTGCGGATTTGCCCGCTGGTACGATTGGCCAGACCGTTCTGGCGTTCCCCCCGGAAGCTCACCGCGCGTTCGTGATCGACGTCGAGTTCGACAGCTTCGTGGCGGGCCGCGTGACGGTGGTCGACCCGGACCAGAAGCGCATCCTCGGCATGGTGCCGACCGGTTTTGCTGCGCCGTCGACCCTCAGCCACGACAAGAAAACCATCTATAGCGCGGACATCTGGTACTCCCGCGGCACCCGTGGCACCCGCACCGACGTGCTCACCGCCTGGGACAGTTCGACCCTGTCGCCCGCCTGGGAAGTGCTGATTCCGAACAAGCGCGCCGAGTCGCTGACCCAGCGTTATTCGCTCAAGCCGAGCGGCGACGACAAGTTCGTCTACGTCTACAACTTCACCCCGTCGACTTCGGTGACCGTGGTCGATACCCAGGCCAAGGCCGTTGCCACGGAAATCGCCATCCCCGGTTGCGTGCTCAACTACCCGGTCGGCAACCGCCGTTTCGCCTCGCTGTGCGGCGACGGCAGCCTGCAGGTGGTAACCCTCAACGATCAGGGCCAGGAAACCGCGCGCAGCCGCACGCCGTTCTTTGATCCGAACGCGGAAAAACTGGTAGAGCGCGCCGTCAACGTCGGCGACACCTACTACTTCACTACCACCACCGGCACCGTACGCGGTGTGGATTTCAGCGGCGACGCGCCGAAGATCCTGCCGGCCTGGTCGCTGGTGTCCGACGAGGAGAAGAAGGCCGGTTGGGCACCGGGTGGCTGGCAGATGATGGCCGTGGCACCGAAGCTGGAGCGCCTTTACGTGCTGATGCACGACGCCCACGAACCGATGAAGTGGGAAGACCCGAGCCCGCTGATCTGGGCGTTTGACCTCAAGACCCACAAGAAGGTAGCGACTCTGGAAGCCCCGGCTCCGGTGTGGAGCATGCAGGCCACCGGCGACGACAAACCGTTGCTGCTCGGCGCCGACGTGGAAGGTGGTTTGCAGATCTTCGACCTGAAGACCAACAAGCTCACCGGCAGCATGCCGAAAGTCGCGAAGACCGCGACCCAGGTCCTGAGCTACTGAGAGGTTCGGCCATGCATACAGATCCGATCTTCATCATTGCCAGCGCCATCGCCATCGCGGTGTTGCTGGCCAGCGCCGCGACCCACAAATTGCGCGCGCCGGCTCGCTTCGCCCGGCAACTGGCGGACTATCAACTGCTGCCCCAAGCGCTGGTGCGCCCGACGGCGCGGCTGGTGCCCGCGCTGGAACTGGCCATTGCGTTCGCCTTGCTGGTGCCGGTCAGCCGTGGTTATGCCGCGCTGAGCGCCGCCAGCCTGTTGGCGCTGTACGCCGCCGCCATCGGCATCAACCTGTGGCGCGGTCGTGCGGACATTGACTGCGGTTGCGCCGGTCCCGACCAGGCACAACCGCTACGCCCAGCCCTGCTGCTGCGCAACAGTGCGCTGGTGGCACTGGCGCTGGTGGCCAGCATTGCGCCGCTGGCTCGCGACCTCAACCTGTTCGATGGCTTCGTGACCCTGGCTGCCTCAGCCGTCGCGCTGCTCATCTACGCCGCCGCCGATGGCTTGCTGGCGAATTCCCCTCTTCTGCTCAAATTGATTGGTAGGTAATCGAAATGGAAGGCTTGATTGTTTCCAACGTTCTGCTCTGGGTGCTGCTGGTGGCCGTGGCGTTTGTCGTCATGGGCCTGGTGCGGCAGATTGGCGTATTGCACGGTCGTCTGGCCCCGGCTGGGGCGCTGATGGTCGACAAAGGCGTGGCGGTCAATGAACCCGCGCCGCAAATCACCGCCAGCGACCGTCACGGTCGCCCGGTGAACTTCGGCTATGCCGGCGAAAAATCGCAACTGCTGTTCTTTCTCTCGCCGACCTGCCCGATCTGCAAGTCGTTGCTGCCGGCGATCAAATCCATCGCCAAGGAACAGGCCGGTAACCTCGATGTGGTGTTCGTCAGCGATGGCGACATGGATGCCCAGCAAGCGCTGATCCGTGAACACAAACTGGAAGACGCCACCTATGTGGTCGGCCCGGAAGTGGGCATGACCTACCAGATCGGCAAGCTGCCGTACGCCGCGCTGATCGACAAGGCCGGCACCCTGCGCGCCAAGGGCCTGGTCAACTCCCGCGAGCACCTGGACAGCCTGTTCGAAGTCGAGCACCTCAAGCACGCCACACTGCAGCAGTACCTCAACGCGCAACCGCACAGCCACGACCACAGCCACGGCCACGGCCATAGCCACTGATAAGGCAGGGAGACGTTTATGAAACTGCTGGATCTGTTGTTCGAGCGCTCGACCCGTCGTGTTGCTGATACCACCTCGCGCCGTAAATTGCTGTCGCGCATGGGATCGCTGATGGTGGCCGGTGCCGCCCTGCCCCTGCTGCTGCCGCTGGATCGCACCAGCAAGGCCCTGGCCGCGGAGCCGGCGCAGGCTGGCGACCCAGGTGATCCGAACAGCTGCGACTACTGGCGCTACTGCTCCATCGACGGTTTCCTGTGCAGTTGCTGCGGCGGGTCGGTGACCTCCTGCCCACCGGGCACCGAAGCCTCGCAAGTGACCTGGATCGGCACCTGCCGCAACCCGGCCGATGGCAAGGACTACATCATTTCGTACAACGACTGCTGCGGTAAGCAGAGCTGCGCCCAGTGCGCCTGCACCCGTAACGACAGTGAAGAACCGGCGTACCGCCCGTTCAACAACAACGATGTGAACTGGTGCCTGGCTGCAAAATCGCACATCTACCACTGCACCGTTTCGGTGATCCGCGGCGTCGCCGTATAAACGCGCACTTTCCGCCGGTTGCTCGTGCAATCGGCGGTTTTTTATCTGCTGTAGGAGCTGGCTTGCCAGCGAAGGCGATCTTGAGAACGCTTCGCTGGCAAGCCAGCTCCTACAGGTCCGGTTTTACTCTGTGTAGAAAGAGAGGTTTATCGTGCGTGGATTGCTAATTCTCGGACTGGTCTGCGCCCTGGGCGCCCCACTCGCTTTCGCCCGGGCCATTCCCGACCCTAACCAGCATCACGCGCCGGGCAATGAATCACTGCAAACCCCGATTGCCCAGGCCGGGTACGGCGTCGGCGTGAACTATCAGTTGCAATGCGCCGGTTGCCACCTGGGTGACGGAACGGGTTCCGCCGCCAACGACACACCACGGATGAAAGGCTTTGTCGGCAACTTCCTGAAAGTCCCCGGTGGCCGCGAGTTCCTTGTGCGGGTGCCGGGCATGTCGCAGTCGGCGTTGAACAACGCGCAACTGGCGGATTTGCTTAACTGGCTGATGCGTAAAGACGGCATGGCGGGCGACAGCCTGCCGGCCGACTATCAGCCGTACACCGCCGAGGAAGTCACGGAACTGCGCGCCAGGACCATGCTCAACCTGCCCGGCACCCGTAGCGAGTTGATCAAGGCCATGCGTGCCCAGGGCATCGTGATCGATGACGGGATGAATTACTGACGCGGGGTGTCCCGGACAAGCCTTCAACCGCCCGGACGATGGACTCT
Source organism: Pseudomonas sp. GM55 (assembly GCF_000282395.1). NCBI lineage: Bacteria > Pseudomonadati > Pseudomonadota > Gammaproteobacteria > Pseudomonadales > Pseudomonadaceae > Pseudomonas > Pseudomonas sp. GM55. Next base: position 15,376 of record NZ_AKJJ01000147.1, read on the forward strand.
CTGACGGCAAGTAAGTAACGTAATCGGCGCTGCTTTCAAACCCGGAAAATGAAAAAGGGAGTTTGCATCGTGACCGAAGAGACAAAAACCAAAGGACCGGCTTCCTACTTCCCGTCAATCGAAAAGAAGTATGGTCAGCCGATCAGCCATTGGCTGGATCTGCTCAAGACTGTCAGTGACAAGAAACACATGGAAATGGTGGCCTGGCTCAAAACCGAGCATGGCATGGGTCATGGCCACGCCAACGCGTTGGTTGCCTATCATTTGGCAGCCACCAAAAGCGGCTAGCCCGTCCAGCGTTCGCTGCACTGCCGGTGGCGCCGACTGACGCCACCGGCAAATCGACTGTATTGGAAATGGCTGATTGGCGTCTTTACCCTATCCTTTCATCCAACCCACCACGCCGGACAACGCCATGCCCGCCCCCGAATCCACCCTCCTCGACAGCTGGCACCACAATGCCCGGGCCTGGATCGACGCCATCCGCACGGGCAGCATCGAAAGCCGCCTCAAGGTCACCGACCAGGCGATCCTGCTGGCGGTGCTGGGTCGGCAGCCCGAGCGAGTGCTGGACCTGGGTTGCGGCGAAGGCTGGTTGTTGCGTGCGCTGACCGAACGCGGCATCGATGCGGTCGGCGTGGATGGCGATGCGACGCTGGTGGAGGCGGCGCGGGCGGCGGGCACTGCGTCGGTGCATCTGGCGAGCCATGAACAATTGGCAGAAGCGAAAGTCGACATCGGCCGCGACTACAACCTGATCTGCGCCAACTTCGCCCTGCTGCATCAGGACATCATCCCCCTGCTCGCCGCCATGAACAGCCTGCTCGCCCCTGGCGGCGCGCTGGTAATCCAGACACTGCACCCGTGGACAGCTGCAGCCGGCGACTATCAGGATGGCTGGCGGGAAGAGACTTTCTCCACGTTCAAGGGGCAGTGGCAACCCATGCCATGGTATTACCGCACCTTGTCGAGCTGGCTGAATGCACTGGACATGGCCGGTTTTGCACTGGCCAATTTGCAGGAACCACAGCACCCGCAAAGCCCCGTGCCGCAGTCATTGCTGCTGGTGGCCGAACCCCGACTGTAGGAGCTGGCTTGCCAGCGAAGGCGTCGGCACAGCCAGCATCATCAGCGATTGATCTACCGCTTTCGCGGGCAAGTCGGATCGCCGCACCGCCGCTCCTACAAGGGTTGTTTGCCGGCCTCGATATTTGTGGTCGACACCGATCACTGTAGGAGCGGGCTTGCCCGCGAAGGCGTCGGCACAGCCAACATAGAAACCGGAGCACTGTGAAGTACTCCGGCCCGCTCATGCTGCTAACGCGTCAGGCCCACTCTTTACGCAGTTGACGCGCCGCATTGACCATATGCACCAGCGCCGCTTCGGTTTCCGCCCAGCCGCGGGTCTTCAGGCCGCAGTCCGGGTTGACCCACAGGCGATCGGCGGGAATGCGCTTGGCCGCCTTGCGCAGCAGGTTGGCCATTTCCGAGGCATCCGGCACCCGTGGTGAGTGGATGTCGTACACGCCCGGGCCGATTTCGTTGGGGTAAGCGAAGGCTTCGAACGCATCCAGCAGCTCCATGTCCGAGCGCGAGGTTTCGATGGTGATCACGTCGGCATCCATCGCGGCGATGGACTCGATCACATCGTTGAATTCGCTGTAGCACATGTGGGTGTGGATCTGGGTTTCGTCACGCACACCCGAGGCGCACAGGCGGAACACTTCGGTGGCCCAGTCCAGGTAGTGCTGCCACTGCGCCTGGCGCAACGGCAGGCCTTCGCGGAACGCGGCTTCGTCAATCTGCACGATCTGGATGCCGGCGGCTTCCAGATCCAGCACTTCGTCGCGAATGGCCAGGGCCAGTTGGCGGGCCTGCACTTCGCCGCTCACGTCTTCGCGCGGGAACGACCACATCAGCATGGTCACGGGACCGGTCAGCATGCCCTTCATCACTTTGTCGGTGAGGCCTTGGGCGTAGCGGATCCACTCCACGGTCATGGCTTTCGGACGGCTCAGGTCGCCGAAGATCACCGCTGGTTTCACGCAGCGCGAACCGTAGCTCTGGACCCAGCCGAAACGGGTGAACACGTAGCCGTCGAGTTGCTCGGCGAAGTATTCGACCATGTCGTTGCGCTCGGCTTCACCGTGCACCAGCACGTCCAGGCCCAGGTGTTCCTGCACTTGCACGGCGTGACGGATCTCGCTGTGCATCGCTTCGGTGTATTCGGCCTCGGTCAGCTTGCCTTGCCTGAACGACTGACGAGCCAGACGGATCGACGTGGTTTGCGGGAACGAACCGATGGTGGTGGTCGGGAACAGTGGCAGGTTCAGGCCGGCGCGCTGTTTCTCGATACGCCGGGCAAACGGCGAGTGCCGCTGGCTGTCCCGGGCGGTGATGGCGGCAACGCGCGCCTGCACGGCGGGCTTGTGAATACGCGGCGATGCCGCACGGCGGGCCTGCACGGCACGGCTTTGAGTCAGCGCTTGAAGCACCTTCGGCGCTTCCGGCTCGTTGACTGCCTGGGCCAGCAGCGCGACCTCTTCACACTTCTGCACGGCAAACGCCAGCCAGCTTTTCAGTTCGCTATCGAGCTGGTCTTCACACCCCAGGTCGACCGGGCTGTGCAGCAACGAGCAGGATGGCGCGACCCACAGACGATCACCCAGACGCTCCTGAGCGTACCGCAAGGTGGCCAAAGCGTTTTCCAGGTCGCAGCGCCAGACGTTACGGCCATTGACCACGCCCAGCGACAGCACTTTATAGGCTGGCAGGCGATCGAGGATGGTCGGGAACTGCTCGGGGGCACGTACCAGATCGATGTGCAGACCGTCCACCGGCAGGTTGGCGGCCAGCCCCAGGTTCTCTTCCAGACCGCCGAAATAAGTGGCGACCAGCTTCTTCAGCGGGTCGCGCTGAATCAGGTTGTAGGCCCGCTCAAAGGCGTTTTTCCAGGCTTGCGGCAGGTCGAGAACGAGGATCGGCTCGTCGATCTGCACCCACTCAACGCCTTGTGCCGCCAGGCGCTGGAAGATCTGGCCGTACAGCGGCAGCAGGCGGTCGAGCAGTTCGAGCTTGTCGAACTCGACGCCCTTGGCCTTGCCCAGCCACAGGTAAGTCAGCGGGCCGATGATGACGGGCTTGACGTCATGGCCGAGTGCGCGGGCTTCTTCGACTTCCTCGAACAACTGCTCCCAACCGAGCTGAAACTGCTGATCGGCGCTGAATTCAGGCACGAGGTAGTGATAGTTGGTGTCGAACCACTTGGTCATTTCCTGGGCGTGCGCGCCGCCGCAGCAGCTGTCGCTGACACCGCGAGCCATGCCGAACAGGGTTTGCAAGCTGGCCTTGCCGTCGTGCGGGCGGAAACGCTCTGGGACCACACCGAACATCAACGAGTGGGTCAGGACCTGGTCGTACCAGGCGAAATCGCCGACCGGCAATAGCTCGATCCCGGCCTTTTTCTGCAAGTCCCAATGGGTCTTGCGCAGGTCGCGGCCAACGGCACGCAGACCGGCTTCGTCCAATTCACCTTTCCAGAACGCCTCTTGGGCTTTTTTCAGTTCGCGATCGCGGCCGATGCGTGGAAATCCAAGGGAATGGGCCAATGCCATGACGATAAAACTCCATGTGGTTAATGGAGCCATTGTCGGCATTTGAGCCTTGGTGAGACAAACTCATTTAAATCTTGATGATCACGAGTTTATTTCATGTAGATAGACGTAAGCCTTTGCGTCGAATGTGTCGCAACGAAGCACTACTCCTCGTAGTAGTAGAGCTTGTTAATGATCACCCAGCGACCGTCCACCTTCAGCAACGACAGGTAATCGGTAAAGCGTATCCCGGCGAAATCATCGATGACTTTGACCGCGGCGGCATCGCCGGTGACATCAAGGTTGATCACCTGCCAAAACGGCTGCGTACCGGCAGGCGCCGGGATTTCGGCCTTAATGGCAACGACAAACTCATCCAGGGAAGCCCATTCAAGCACCTTCTGAAAGTGACCGATGATGCGACAGTCTGGATGAAAGGCCTGTCGCAGCAGCGCTTCATTGGCAAAGACCATGCCTTCCACGTAATGACGCACCACCTGGTTGATCTGTTCGGTATCTATCGAATGAGTGGTCATGTTTTAACCTCTGATTTTCATGTCTGCGCACCGCAGGCGCGGGTTGACTGACAGGCTCCCCCAAGGCTGGTCAAGCTGAAAGTCTAGGCAGCGCCTGTGCCGTTGCCCGGTTTTACGACCGGAGGCACGGCGCAGTGGCGTGTGCGCAAGCCGAGCGTCGATGGCATCATCACCCGCTACGAAGGTTTCGATGCGAAGGCAAACTGGTCATCCAGTTGTTCGGCATGCGTAAGCCAGGCATCCCCGAGCGTGACAACTGACGTGCCCTCGCTGAAACCGCCACCACCCTGATCGACTAAGGAATAGTCCCTATGCCTATCAAAACACTGCCGGCCTGCGCCACGGCGCTCTGCCCGGACGCCAAAGCGCAGACCGCCGGGATCAGCCAATGACGGCCATTTTCCGGCCGCGTCCGACGTTGATCTTTTTGCTGCTGTTGCTGGTGCTGGTGTTCTGGCTGTCCCTGGCCCTCGGGCCGGTCAGCCTGCCGCTGAGCGATACCTTGCTGGCCGGGATGCGCCTGCTCGGGTTGCCACTTGACGGTGGTGACACGCAGCAGGCAGAGCTGATCCTCGGTCAGATTCGCCTGCCGCGCAGTCTGCTCGGCATCGCCGTGGGTTCGGTACTGGCGTTGTCCGGCGTGGCGATGCAGGGGTTGTTCCGCAATCCCCTGGCGGACCCGGGCCTGGTCGGCGTTTCCGGTGGAGCGGCACTCGGTGCCGCCCTGGCCATCGTCGGCGGCAGCCTGCTCGGTGGCGTACCACCGGCCATCGAGCCCTATCTGCTTTCGGTCAGCGCCTTCGCCGGTGGCTTGATCGTCACGGCGGTGGTGTATCGCTTCGGTCGCCGGGACGGGCAAACCGACGTTGCCACCATGCTGTTGGCGGGTGTGGCGATGACGGCCATGGCCGGTGCAGGCGTGGGGCTGTTCACCTACCTGGCCGATGACGCAACCTTGCGCACCCTGACGTTCTGGAACCTGGGCAGCCTCAACGGTGCCAGCTACCCGCGCTTGTGGCCATTGCTGATCGTCACACTGGGCGTGGCGTTGTGGTTGCCACGTCGGGCGGCGGCGCTCAATGCCATGCTGTTGGGCGAGTCGGAGGCCCGACACCTGGGCTTTGACATCGAGCGGATTAAGCTTGAGCTGGTGCTGTGCACGGCGCTCGGCGTCGGCGCGGCAGTCGCGGCGGCCGGTCTGATCGGTTTTATCGGCCTGGTGGTGCCGCATCTGATGCGCCTGCTGGTCGGCCCGGATCACCGGGTGTTGCTGCCCGCGTCGTTGCTGGCCGGTGCGAGCCTGCTGTTGCTGGCCGACCTGGCCGCGCGCCTGCTGTTGGCGCCGGCTGAATTACCCATCGGCATCGTGACGGCACTGATCGGCGCTCCGTTCTTTCTTTATCTGCTGGTGCGAGGGCGTTCCTGATGCTGCGGGCAAACAACTTGCGGGTTCGCCGTGGCAACCGCACGGTACTGGCCAACATCGATATCCAATTGCACCCCGGTGAAGTGCTCGGCGTGCTGGGACCCAATGGCGCCGGCAAAAGCACCCTGCTCGGCGCTTTATGCGGTGAACTGGCGAGCAGCGAAGGCACCGTCAGCCTCGACGAGCGTCAACTCGCCGACTGGCCGGGTCCGGAACGGGCCAGACGCCTGGCCGTGCTGCCGCAGAGTTCGAGCCTGAACTTTGCGTTCTCGGTCAAAGAAGTCGTCGGCATGGGTCGCCTGCCTCACGCCAGCGGCCGCGTGCGCGATGGCGAAATCGTCGCCGAGGCGCTCAAAGCTGCCGATGCGCTTCATCTGGTCGGACGCAGCTATCTGGCCCTGTCCGACGGTGAACGCCAGCGCGTGCATCTGGCGCGGGTGCTCGCGCAACTCTGGCCGGGGGTCGAAGGGCAAACCCTGCTGCTCGATGAACCGACGTCGATGCTCGATCCGCTGCACCAGCACACCATTTTGCAAGCCGTGCATGACTTCGCCGAGCGCGGGGCGGCGGTGCTGGTGATCTTGCACGACCTCAATCTGGCGGCACGTTACTGCGATCAACTACTGTTGTTGCAACAAGGCCTGCCCCACGCCTACGGCCCACCGGCAGAGGTGCTGACGGCCGAGGCACTGGCGGCGGTGTATGGGCTGGAAGTGCTGATTCATCAGCATCCGGAACGCGGCCACCCGTTGATCATCGCGCGCTGATACCGCCCCCCTCCTCTGTCATCGAGGGGGCACTTGTCCAATAAGGAAAACCGATGCGCTTTCTGTTGTTCTGTGCATTCAGCCTGTTGGCTGCCTGCCAAACCACCCATCAGGTCACACCGCCTCCGGCGCCTATTGCCCAGGGCCGGGATCACGCTGACCTCGGGGTCATCCGCGAACTCGCCACGGGCCGTACGTTGACGCCGCAAGAACTGGTCGAACGCCTGGCCGTTGCGCCGCGCGTTCTGGTCGGTGAGCAGCACGACAACCCGGACCACCACGCCCTGCAACTGTGGCTGCTGCGCGAGCTGGCGGCACAACGCCCCCAGGGCAGCCTGCTGATGGAAATGCTCAACCCCGATCAACAGGCCAGGGTCGATGCCGCACAAGCCGCGACCCGCGCCGGCCAGCCACCGGCCGATGCGTTCGAGGCGCTGGCCTGGCAGGCCAATTGGGACTGGAGTGTCTATGGCGCCCTCGTCACCTACGCACTGCGACAACCGTATCCGCTGCTGGCAGCGAACCTGAATCGCGCGCAGATCATGCAGATCTACAAGCAGCGCCCGGTACTCACCGGTGAAGCGTCCACCACCCAACAGGTACAGGCGACCTTGCTGGACGACATCCGCCAATCCCATTGCGGCCTGCTGCCCGAAGCACAGATGCCGGCCATGCTCGCCGTGCAGCAACAGCGTGACCGGCGCATGGCCGAGCGCCTGATGGCCGCACCGACGCCGGCGTTACTGCTGGCCGGTGCCTTTCATGTACGCAAGGATCTGGGGGTGCCACTGCACCTGAAAGACCTCGGCGCCGGTGAAGGGAATGCGGTGCTGATCCTGGCCGAAGCGGGCAAGACCGTGACCGGCGAGCGCGCGGATTATGTCTGGTACACCGCCGCGCAACCGGAACAGGATCACTGCGCGCAGCTGCGGCGTTAAGCTCGCCCCATGGGGGCGGCTGGTCCTGCCTCCTTGCTCCGGCGCGACACTATGTCACGCCTCTGCGTCGGTCCAATGGTCGTATCCACCCCTCCGACACCGGCACAGTTTGTTAACATCCCCACGATTTTTTCGTCTGTACAGTCATCACGCTGTCATTTCAGCCTGTTCAACAGGATGCTTTCTTTCATGAGTACTTTGTATAACCGCCGAACCGTCCTGCAAGGCATGGGCCTGTTGAGCCTGGGCCTGCTCGCCGGTTGCGACGGCAGCAGCAAGCTGTCGTTCAAGTACGGCAAAGACCTCAGCGACAAGATCATGGGGCGTAACTTCAAGCTCAAGAACGCCCAGGGCGAAACCCGGATGCTGGGCAGCTATCGCGGCCTGATGCCGATGGTGTTCTTCGGTTTCACCCAGTGCCCGGCCGTGTGCCCCACCACCCTGGCCCGTGCGGCACAGGCCAAGAAATTGATGGGGCGCGATGGCGAAAGGCTGCAGGTGATCTTCATCACCCTGGACCCTGAGCGCGACACGCCGGAGATGCTCGACAAGTACGTCAAGGCGTTCGACCCGAGTTTCGAAGCGCTGTACGGCACCCTGGAAGAAACCGCCGCCACCGCCAAGGAATTCGGCGTGTTCTTTGAAAAAGTCCCGAGCGGCGATACCTACACCCTCTCCCATACCGCGACCAGTTATGTCTTCGATTCCCGGGGCACTCTGCGCCTGGGACTGTCCACGTCTCTGACGGCCAAAGAGTGCGCAGAAGACCTGCTCACCGTGATGGAGGTTTGCTGAAATGAATGCCCCGCAAGCTGAAAACCGTTTCGCGCAACGTTGCAAGCAACTGGCGCTGGGCTTGTCCCTGGTCGGCCTGGCCTTTCAGGTGTCGGCACAAACCCGGGTCGAAGACGCCTGGGTCCGCGCCACCGTAGCCGGCCAACCCTCGAGTGGCGCCTTCATGACCGTCACCGCGAGCGGCGACAGCAAGTTGTTGAGCGTGCAAACGCCGGTCGCCAAACTTGTGCAGATTCATGAAATGAGCATGAAAGACGACCTGATGAAAATGCAGCAGGTTCAGTCTGTCGCGCTGCCGGCCGGTGAAGCGGTGAGCTTCGACCCGCACGGTTACCACATCATGCTCATGAACCTGACGGCCCAGATCAAGGAAGGCGACAAGGTGCCGCTGACCCTGACCGTGGAAGACGCCAAGGGTGAGAAAGAGTCGATTCAGGTCGAAGCCGTTGCCAAGGCGATTGGCACCATGGATCACGGCACGATGATGCATGATCACAGCAAGATGAATTGATTGCTCCGCCAGTTAAAACACTGAGCCTGTGGGAGCGAGCCTGCTCGCGAAGGCTTTGTGTCTGGCGAGGTTTTTTTGTGTACATATCCGTTGTTGTGGTCACGGCCACTAACGGTTCCGCTTTTACAGC
>NZ_AKJJ01000148.1:0-41275 GCF_000282395.1 Pseudomonas sp. GM55
GGCAAGCCGGCTCCTACAAGGTCAGGTGCGCAGGATCAGGCGATGGCGCCCAACAGCTTTTCCCACTCTTTGTTTTCTTTCTTCGACACACCGCCCAACAGGTCAATGGCCTGGCGCAGACGGAAACGGGTCAGGTCCGGCCCGAGAATCTCCATCGCATCAAGCACCGACACCGAGCTCGCCTGGCCGGTGATCGCAGCGAACATCAGCGGCATGGCATCACGCAGCTTCAGCTCCAGGGATTCGACTACAGCCTGGATCGTCGCGGTGATGCTGTCCTTCTCCCACTGACGCAGGCTTTCGAGCTTCCACAGGATCAACTGCATCAACTGACGGACCTGATCGCCCGATAGCTTCTTGGATTCGAACAACTTCGCATCCGGATTCACGCCACCGGCAAAGAAGAACCCGGCCAGCGGTGCCACCTGGCTGAAGGTTTCGACCCGGCCCTGCACGTGCGGAGCGATCTTCATCATGTATTCGGAATTGAACGCCCACTTCTGCACGCGTGCGGCGAACTCCTCCACCGGCAGGTCACGCAGCCACTGGCCGTTGAGCCACGACAGTTTCTCGATGTCGAAGATCGGCCCACCAAGGGACACGCGCTTCAGATCGAAGTTGTCGACCATTTCCTGCAACGAGAACTTCTCGCGCTCGTCCGGCATCGACCAGCCCATGCGGCCCAGGTAGTTGAGCATTGCTTCGGGCATGAAGCCCATGCGCTCGTAGAACGTCACCGAGGTCGGGTTCTTGCGCTTGGACAGCTTGCTCTTGTCCGGGTTACGCAGCAGCGGCATGTAGCACAGCTCCGGTTGTTCCCAACCGAAGTACTCGTAAAGCAGGATCAGCTTCGGTGCCGATGGCAGCCACTCTTCGCCGCGCAATACGTGGGTGATACCCATCAGGTGATCGTCGACCACGTTGGCCAGGAAGTAGGTCGGCAGGCCGTCAGTCTTCATCAGGACTTGCATGTCCATGCGGTCCCACGGGATTTCAACGTCACCGCGCAGCATGTCCGGCACCACGCAAACGCCTTCGCTCGGTACTTTCATACGGATGACGTGCGGCTCGCCAGCCGCCAGGCGACGGGCGACTTCTTCCTTGGACAGCAGCAGTGCGCGGCCGTCGTAACGCGGGGTTTCACCGCGAGCCATCTGTTCGGCGCGCATCTGGTCCAGCTCTTCGGCGGTGCAGAAGCACGGGAAGGCATGCCCCATGTCGACCAGTTGCTGGCAATACTTCTGATAAATGTCGCCGCGCTCGCTTTGACGATACGGACCGTGCGGGCCGCCGACGTCCGGGCCTTCGCTCCAGTCGATACCCAGCCAGCGCAAGGCGTCGAAAATCTGCTGTTCGGACTCGCGGGTCGAACGCAGTTGGTCGGTGTCTTCGATCCGCAGGATGAACTCACCGCCGTGCTGCTTGGCAAAGCAGTAGTTGAACAAGGCGATGTAGGCGGTACCTACGTGGGGATCCCCGGTAGGCGATGGCGCGATGCGAGTGCGGACGGTGGTCATGGCATGTCTCGAAAAGATAAAAAGCGAAGTTCAAAGCGAACGTCAAACAAGAGGCGAATGGTAACAGGCGACACAGGCCAGGCTCCAGTGAACAGGGCATTTAAGCCAAGGTTGCGTCTGTAACGCCCGTATGGCGCGGTGAATGGCCGAATATCAGCCGATGGCATTTACCGTTTATCGGCTGTATGCCAGATTTGCCTGCTGATAACTTCTCTTACAATTTCTCGACTACAGTTTGCCCATGCCTGCCCAACTCAAGCGTCGCCTCTTCACTTTCCTGCTGATTGTCCTGTTGATTGGCGGGGGCCTGTTTGCCCATTGGCTCTTCAAGGGGCGCTTTTATGAAAGCACCGACAACGCTTATGTCCAGGGCGAGATCACCCGTGTGTCGAGCCAATTGGGGGCGCGCATCGATCGGGTGCTGGTGCAGGACAACCAGCATGTCGAGAAAGGCCAGTTGCTGATCAAACTCGAAGGCGACGACTTCCGCCTCGCTGTCGACCGCGCCAATGCCGCCCTGGCCACCCGCCAGGCCGAGCGTCTGCAAGCCCAGAGCAAACTGACCCAGCAGGCCAGCCTGATTGCCGCCAGCGAAGCGCAAGTTGCGTCCAGCCAGGCCAGCCTGGGTCGCTCGCAGATCGACCTGACCCGCGCCGAGACCTTGCGCAAGCCTGGTTATGTCTCGGAAGAGCGGGTGACCACCCTGTCCGCCGACAACCACATTGCCCGCTCGCAAGTGGCCAAGGCCCAGGCCGACGCGCAAAGTCAGCGTCAGCAGGTCAACGCACTGACCGCCGAGATCAAACGCCTCGACGCGCAGATCGCCAACGCCAGGACCGACCTCGCCCAGGCCGAACTGAACCTGACCCGCAGCGAAATCCACGCCCCCATCAGCGGCCTGATCGGCCAGCGTGCAGCCCGCGAAGGCCAATACGTGCAGGCCGGCGCTTACCTGTTGTCGATCGTGCCGGACGAAGACATCTGGATTCAGGCCAACTTCAAGGAAACCCAGATCGGCCACATGCAGCCCGGGCAGAAAGCCGAGCTGACCTTCGACGCCTACAGCGACACCCCGATCGAAGCCCGGGTCGACAGCCTGTTTGCCGCCTCGGGCGCACAGTTCAGCCTGTTGCCGCCGGACAATGCCACGGGCAACTTCACCAAAGTCGTACAACGGATTCCGGTAAAACTGACCTTCGCCGCCGACAACCCGCTGCGCGGCAAGATCCGCCCGGGCATGTCGGTGACCGCCAAGGTGAACATCAAGGACGCCCCTGACGATGTCGCCACCAAAGTGAGCAGCAAAGACGCCCCTGACGATGGCCGGTGATCAACTGATCCGCCCGGTCGGCGAACCGACCCGGCGCGACTGGATCGCGGTGATGAGCGTGATGCTCGGCGCCTTCATGGCGGTGCTGGACATCCAGATCACCAACTCCTCGCTCAAGGATATCCAGGGTGCGCTGTCGGCAACCCTGGAAGAAGGTTCGTGGATCTCCACCTCGTACCTGGTGGCGGAAATCATCATGATCCCGCTCACCGCCTGGCTCGTGCAGCTGTTGTCGGCGCGGCGCCTGGCCGTGTGGGTGTCCCTCGGGTTTCTCGCGGCCTCCCTGCTCTGCTCCATGGCCTGGAGCCTGGAAAGCATGATCGTGTTCCGCGCCCTGCAGGGGTTTACCGGTGGCGCACTGATTCCACTGGCGTTCACCCTGACCCTGATCAAGCTCCCGGAACACCACCGCGCCAAAGGCATGGCCATGTTCGCCATGACCGCCACCTTCGCCCCCTCCATCGGCCCGACCCTCGGCGGCTGGCTGACGGAGAACTGGGGCTGGGAATACATCTTCTACATCAACATCCCGCCCGGCCTGATCATGATCGCCGGCCTGATGTACGGGCTGGAGAAAAAACCAGCGCACTGGGAATTGCTGAAAAGCACTGACTACGCCGGCATTCTTACCCTCGGCGTCGGGCTCGGTTGCCTGCAGGTGTTTCTGGAGGAAGGCCACCGCAAGGACTGGCTGGAGTCGAACCTGATCGTGACCCTGGGCAGCATCGCGCTGGTCAGCCTGATCACCTTTGTGATCGTGCAGTTTTCCAAACCCAATCCGCTGATCAACCTCGGCATCCTCGGTAACCGCAACTTCGGCTTATCCAGTATTTCCAGCGTCGGGATGGGGGTCGGGCTGTATGGCTCGATCTACCTGTTGCCGCTCTACCTGGCGCAGATCCAGAACTACAACGCCCTGCAGATCGGCGAAGTGATCATGTGGATGGGCGTGCCACAGCTGTTTCTGATTCCGCTGGTGCCCAAGCTGATGAAATTTGTTTCGCCGAAATGGCTGTGCACGCTGGGCTTCGGGTTGTTCGGGTTGGCGAGTTTCTCGTCGGGGGTGCTGAACCCCGACTTTGCCGGGCCACAGTTCAATCAGATCCAGATCATCCGCGCCCTGGGGCAGCCGCTGATCATGGTGACCATCTCGCTGATCGCCACCTCCTACATCCTGCCCCAGGATGCGGGATCGGCGTCGAGCCTGTTCAACATCCTGCGCAACCTCGGCGGGGCCATCGGCATCGCCCTGCTCGCCACCCTGCTGGATGCGCGGACCAAGGTTTACTTTGACTACCTGCGTGAATCCATCGTGCCAAGCAATCCGCAGGTGGCTGAACGCCTGGCGTCGTTGACCAGCACGTTGGGCAACGAAACGGCGGCACTGGGCAAACTCAGCGAAATCGCCCACCAGCAGGCGTCGATCATGGCCTACAACGATGCGTTTCATTTTGTCGGAATTGCGCTGGGGATCAGCATGGTGGCGGTGTTGTTGACCAGGAAATTGCCAGCGGGGTTGAAGGCTGGCGAAGCCCATTGAATTAGCCGCATTCCCTGTAGGAGCTGGCTTGCCAGCGAAGGCGGCATAACGGCCACCATCGCTTCGCTGGCAAGCCAGCTCCTACAGTTGACCGAGTTGTCCTGGCGGGCGAGGCCAGCCCGGTCAGCGCAAATCAGACAGTGATCAACCGCTCGCGCAACTTGCCAATCTCATCGCGCATCTGCGCCGCTGCTTCAAACTCCAGATCACGCGCTAACGCATACATCTTCTCTTCCAGGGCCTTGATACGCTTGGCGATCTCGCCCGGCGAGCGCAATTCCGCTTCGTATTTGGCGTTTTCCTCGGCGGCCTTGGCCATGCCCTTGCGCTTTTTGCTGCGCGAACCAGGCACGGTGGCGCCTTCCATGATGTCGGCAACGTCCTTGAACACGCCTTTTGGCGTGATGCCATTGGCCAGGTTAAACGCAATCTGCTTGTCACGACGACGCTCGGTTTCACCGATCGCCCGCTCCATGGAACCGGTCATCCGGTCGGCATACAGAATCGCCCGGCCATTGAGGTTACGTGCCGCGCGCCCGATGGTCTGGATCAGCGAGCGCTCGGAACGCAGGAAGCCTTCCTTGTCGGCATCGAGGATCGCTACCAGCGAGACTTCCGGCATGTCCAGGCCTTCACGCAGCAGGTTGATGCCCACCAACACATCGAAAGTGCCGAGGCGCAGGTCGCGGATGATCTCCACGCGCTCCACGGTGTCGATGTCCGAGTGCAGGTAGCGCACGCGCACACCGTGGTCGGCCAGGTAATCGGTCAAATCCTCGGCCATGCGTTTGGTCAACGTGGTGACCAGCACTCGCTCTTCCAGAGCGACGCGCTTGGTGATTTCCGACAGCAAGTCGTCGACCTGAGTCAGTGCCGGGCGGATCTCGATTTGCGGGTCCACCAGCCCGGTCGGACGCACCACCATGTCAATGACACGCCCTGCGTGTTCGGCTTCGTAGTTGCCCGGAGTCGCCGAGACGAAAATCGTCTGCGGGCTGATGCTTTCCCATTCATCGAAACGCATCGGCCGGTTGTCCAGGGCCGAGGGCAGGCGGAAACCGTACTCCACCAGCGTCTCTTTTCGCGAGCGGTCGCCCTTGTACATGGCGCCCACCTGGGGAACGCTGACGTGGGACTCGTCGATCACCAGCAAGGCATCCGGCGGCAGGTAGTCATAAAGCGTCGGTGGCGGCGCACCGGCTTCGCGACCGGACAGATAACGCGAGTAGTTTTCGATGCCGTTGCAGTAACCCAGTTCGAGGATCATCTCCAGATCGAAACGGGTGCGCTGCTCCAGGCGCTGGGCTTCCACCAGCTTGTTGTTGGAACGCAGGTATTCCAGGCGCTCCTGCAACTCGACCTTGATGCCTTCGACCGCGCCCATCAGGGTTTCCCGTGGCGTCACGTAGTGGCTCTTCGGGTAGAAGGTGAAGCGCGGCAGTTTGCGAATGACTTCACCCGTCAGCGGATCGAATGCCGACAGGCTTTCCACCTCATCGTCGAAGAGCTCGATGCGAATCGCTTCAAAATCGGATTCCGCCGGATGGATATCGATCACATCGCCACGCACGCGGAAGGTCGCACGGGCAAAGTCCATGTCGTTGCGGGTGTATTGCAAGTCGGCCAGGCGCCGCAGCAATTCACGCTGATCGAGCCGGTCGCCGCGATCCACGTGCAGCACCATCTTCAAATAGGTTTCCGGGCTGCCCAGACCATAGATGCAGGACACCGTGGTGACGATGATCGCGTCCTTGCGCTCAAGCAATGCCTTGGTCGCCGACAAACGCATCTGTTCGATGTGGTCGTTGATCGAGGCGTCTTTCTCGATGAAGGTATCCGAGGACGGCACGTAGGCTTCAGGCTGGTAGTAGTCGTAGTAGGAAACGAAATACTCCACCGCGTTGTTCGGGAAGAACGCCTTGAACTCACCGTACAACTGCGCCGCGAGGGTCTTGTTCGGCGCCAGCACCAGGGTTGGACGCTGCACCTGGGCGATCACGTTGGCGATGCTGAACGTCTTGCCCGAGCCGGTCACACCGAGCAGCGTCTGGTGCGCCAGCCCGGCCTCAATGCCTTCGACCATCAGGCGGATGGCTTCCGGCTGATCGCCGGCGGGCTCGAAACGGGTGACTAGCTGGAATTCAGACATGAAAAACCTCTGGATCACTCTTGCCGGCAAAACCGGCACGAACGAGAAAGACCGCAAACGACCGATGTCGCCCGAGGAAAAAACAGGATTGTGCTCAATGTGGAGTCGATTGCCATCGCTTTCAAGGCAAACGTCCTACATCGCGCAAAACCTTTGCCGACACCATTCGACTAACGGTCGAAAAATAATCGGAAAAACTTACCTTAAAAGCCGAATCGCCTGTCGCCATCGATCGCGGATGGCCTCTATACTAGCTCCCCGTTTGTGCACCGCTCTAGTGCATTCGGCTGGAGCGCGACACGTCCCTCCACTCTCCATTCAGAGCCGCCGCAATAATGAGCCTGTTCTCCGCTGTCGAAATGGCACCACGCGATCCAATCCTGGGCCTCAACGAAGCATTCAACGCCGATACCCGGACCAACAAAGTCAACCTGGGGGTCGGTGTTTACTGCAACGAGGAGGGGCGAATTCCACTCCTGCGCGCCGTTGTCGAAGCCGAAACCATTCGTGCCGCTCAACACGTTTCCCGTGGCTACCTGCCAATCGACGGTATTGCCGCCTACGACCAGGCTGTGCAGAAATTGCTGTTCGGCAATGAGTCGCCGCTGATCGCCGCTGGCCGTGTAATCACCACCCAGGCCGTTGGCGGTACTGGCGCCCTGAAAATCGGTGCCGACTTCCTCAAGCAACTGCTGCCGAACGCCGTTGTGGCGATCAGCGATCCGAGCTGGGAAAACCACCGCGCGCTGTTCGAAACCGCTGGTTTCCCGGTGCAGAACTACCGCTACTACGACGCCGCGACCCACGACGTGAACCGTACCGGCATGCTCGAAGACCTCAACGCGCTGCCAAACGGCTCGATCATCGTGCTGCACGCCTGCTGCCACAACCCGACCGGCGTGGACCTGAGCCCGGCGGACTGGAAAAACGTTCTTGAAGTAGTGAAAGCGAAGGGCCACGTGCCGTTCCTCGACATGGCGTATCAAGGTTTCGGCGATGGCATCGACGAAGACGCCGCTGCCGTGCGCCTGTTTGCCGAGTCGGGCCTGACTTTCTTCGCCTCCAGCTCGTTCTCCAAGTCGTTCTCGCTGTACGGAGAGCGCGTGGGTGCCCTGTCGATCGTCAGCGAATCGAGAGAAGAAAGCGCGCGTGTGCTGTCGCAAGTCAAACGCGTGATCCGCACCAACTACTCCAACCCGCCGACCCACGGTGCCAGTGTTGTCGCTGCAGTGCTGAACAGCCCGGAACTGCGCGCCCAGTGGGAAGCCGAACTGGCCGAAATGCGCCTGCGCATTCGTGGCATGCGTACCCAGATGGTCGACCTGCTGGCACAAAAAGCGCCGCAGCGCGATTTCAGCTTCGTCGGTCGTCAGTGCGGCATGTTCTCCTACTCCGGCTTGAGCGTTGAGCAGGTTCACCGCCTGCGCAACGAGTTCGGCATCTACGCCCTGGACACCGGCCGCATCTGCGTGGCTGCACTGAACCAGAGCAACATCAAGGTTGTGACGGACGCTATCGTCCAAGTCATCTGATGACGCCTTGAAATAAAAAACGGGAAGCCTTTGGGCTTCCCGTTTTTTATTCGCTTCAGATAATTTTCAAAGCAACGACCCAGCCCTCTAGACTGCACACATCTACCCTGTAGGAGCCGGCTTGCCGGCGATGGCGGTCTATCGGCCAACATGAATGCCATTGGCTTTTCGCCGGCAAGCCGGCTCCTACAGGTTTATGTATGCCTGAGTATTCTGCGAGAACCCCACATGAAAAACGATGACCTGCGCGCCGACCGCGATGACCTGGATCACTTCATCCCCCGCGCCCCGACAAAACGTGGCAACAACCTGGTAATGCAAGTCGCTGCTGGTGTATTCCTCGGCGGCCTGGCCCTGTGGCTGGTGCAATTGGGTGCCACGGCGCTCTACGCCAAACTGATGGTTGCCACGATTACCTTCGGCGGTTAAGCCAGTTCGGTCGCACGCTGGCTGGCAGCGTCGTCGTAGGCGACATACAGCGATTCCGCGACCTGGCTCTTGATCGCTTTAGTGCTTTCCAGGCCCAGGACAAAACCTTCGGCCTTGCCACCCGCGCGGTTCAATGCTTCAGCAGTGCCGGCCTGAGTGATGGCGTCGAACAACTTTTCGGCGTGGGGGCCGACACCTTTGGGCAGGCTGATCTGAGAGATGCTCATGGGTGCACCCTGTGGTGTCGAGGTGTGGGGGTCAAATGATTCATGGCGCGTACCTTTTCGGCGAATGGCCGGCAGCGCGTGTCACCACTTCCGGGTGGCCATGGTAGACCTCTGGGACGATCCTGGTAACCGCCAATCGCCACCAAACCACCGTCCGTCCCGATGATTCGCTCCAATTGTTATTCGATGCTTGACTTCTCTTTTTGAATCAGTAAGATACGCGCCATTCCGCGATAGCTCAGTTGGTAGAGCAAGTGACTGTTAATCACTGGGTCCCTGGTTCGAGTCCAGGTCGTGGAGCCAGACAGCAACATCGAAGAGCCCCTGAATCGAAAGATCCAGGGGCTTTTTTGTGGCCGCTGTCTGGTGTCCAGTGTCTAGTCCTGAAATAGGGTTACTCCTTCTGACTTTTTGAGCGAAGCCGCTGAGCGTCAACGGCATTAACAAAATTTGTCTTATCGCACACTTCCATGAATTGCCAGGGGCGGCCTGGGGCTGTTGATGCAGTCACCGCCTCGATGCACCTGTAGCTCGGGCATGAGGCGGCAATCGTCAATCGGATCAGCCGCGCGCTTCTTTCTGAAGATCGTCCAGCTCGTCCACGATGTCTTCATCGCGATCCTCGAAGGCCTTGGCCATGTCGCGTTGCAGGTCGACCTGGACCTCCATCGCCTTCTTCGCGAGCTTCATCCCGTCCTTGGACTTCATGATGATCGACATCGCTTCGGTGGGATGCTTGTTTGCCTCGATCATCAGCTCCAGTTCATCGGCGTCGAAATGGTCGGAGTAGACCTCGATGAGGGTTTCTTTCAGCAGCTCCTGGGAGATGTTCTCCTCAATCACTGCCTTGATTTTCACCGGCGGGACATCGTGATACTTCTGAGAGTAACCAGCCGTGGCGACCTGGATAACCATCTTGTACTGGGCGTCCAACCCCATGATTTTGACAAGCTCTTCGGCCTTGTCCGAGCTGGAGCCACAGCCGTTCAGAAATGTTGCGCACAGCGCCGTGATTGCCCATTTGTATGCATTGGCCATGAAGTGTCCTTTCATGTGTCGTTCGTGTAATAGACCGTTGGCGGGGAGCTCGGCAGGCCGGCTCCCAGCCGGGAGGTTGGGCGATCAGTTCGTCTCTAGCGTGAAGCTTTTGCTGACGAACAGTCCTGCAAACAGCGATTTGTCTTCCTTGAACTCATAGCTTTCGACGAACTTGCCGTCGGTGACCAGCTTTTGCGCGATCGCACACTCCGAGTCGCTGTGATTCTTGGCCTTGGCACCAAAGTCGCTCTGGTAGGCGGAGAAGCCTGCTTCGGCACAGTAGCCAGCGAACTCCTGGCCCTTCGTGGCGGTCTTGTACTCGTCGAATCCTTCCTTTAACTGATCGAAGCCCTTATAGGTGAGCGAGTAGCTGGCTACCTTGGTCTTGCGAGCAAAGTCGCTCGCCGCTTCGGCGATCACAGCCTGGCCCATCGAGGCACTGTAAGCCCCCATGATGAAGCCGTTGAACGCAGTTTTGAGTTGAGCCTGGACTTCATCCAGTTCTGGAAGCGATGCGAATTTGGCCTCTCGCACAATCCGGCCGATTTCGCTGCCGTCATTGCGATGCACGACTACAAACTTGATCGAGCCTTCGCCATCGCTAGAGCGCTGTAGAGTGAAATCCAAGTCAACCTTGGTACCGAACTCTCCGGTCGCGCCCGTGATGAATGCACCGGTGAACGGAAGTCGCTGGACCATGTTGCTGCCCCACGAGTAGGGCGATTTGACCACGCTGCCATACTGATCAATCTCGCTGCGGGGCTGGATCTCATCGGCGACCTCGGCGGGCAAGACCACGTCGGAGCCCTTGTGCGACAGGTATGGCGTGCCCATATCCATGCCCAACAATTGGACATGAATTTCCCCTTTTTTGTTGTCACCGTCGCGGCTGACCTTGAGGGCGTCTGCGTTCAAATACGCCCCGCCTGCGTTCCCGCCACCAGTGGCAGACGCGAGCAAGTACCGCGACCAAGCGACCAGGCCGGTTTCATTCGTGCCTGAGGCCATCTCGCCCATCAGCCCCATGATGCCTTTGAGGAATTTCTCGGCACCGTTGGTTTGCAGCGCGACCAACCGGATTTCTGGTGACTCCACGGTAACGTTTCCGGACCAGAAGGAATACGAAATATCCCCCTCGCTCAGGACGTTCTCGAGGGCAAATTGCTCCTTCAACTCGTCGTAGTAACCCAGGGCTTGCTTCTTCCCAGCGCTGGACAGCATCGCGCCTCCGGCGAGGATCGCAATACCTGCGACTGCTGCAGCGATGAGAATGTGTTTCTTGTTCATCGTTTTCATAGTGGCAAGGCCTTACTGAATTTGGGCGGATGCTTGCTGCCAGGCATCCAAATACTGCTGGGAAACTTCCGGGGTCCAGCTGAAGTCAATGCCGGCGTTCGGAAACTCCTTGGCCAGGACGGCACCGAACGAAACTCGGTCCGCGCAGTGATCTTGCTTGCAAGCCTCGGCACCAGCCACCGGGTACACACGGAAGGTCGGAACGGCGCGGCCATCTTCCAGAGGGAGATACGGGGTCATGTTGGCCGCCGGCATCACGTACCACTGATTCTCCAGTTCGGCATCAGTCTGAACTCGGCCCTTGCGTGGGAAGTCGATTTCGTAGAAGTCGCCAGACTTACCGGTGACGTGGATCATCATCGGTACCGCCGTCTTCGAAGACGATGGATTGAACATGGCGATCGGTGCGCCGAAGGAAACTTTGATGCCTGCCATTTGGGCCAGGGCTTCAGTCTCGCGACCCTCGTAATCTTTCATCCCTGTTTTGATCTGCTCATAACGTCTGAGCACTCGAGTGTGCGTCTCGGCCAACTCTTGCTGCAGGCGGCGCGCCTCTCTCAGGCGGAGCTCCTCACGACGAAGGGCGTAGTTGTTGCCTTGGCGGGCATCGAAGTAAAACTCACCGCGGCTCTCGCCCATACGCGTTTTAAGAATATTGTCCTTGGTTTCCGAGGCGTACCCCTCCGGATACAGTGCTCCGAAATTTTTGGCGAAGAAGAGGTTCGATAGGCCGACAGTTGTTGGTGACGTTGCCTTCACCAATTGGTAGACCTCGACGACTGCACGCTTCAACTCAACCGCATCAAGAGCGAACGCTTCATCCGCAGTGATGACCACGTAATAAGGATCACTCGAGAACGGTGACAAGACGCGGTAGTTGGGACGTTCAAAGGCCAGATAAACCTTCATTCCACGCGCAGGCAACTCACCAACCTGAAAGAGCGCTTGGTCAGCTCTACTGCTCAGGAAGGACAACGCCTTTCCTTTCACAGCAGGGACAAGCGCCTGGTTGAACATCAGGCCGCTTGGATGCACGGTAGTTTTTGACCAGGTGTCGCCCCGGTAAGTGTTCGGTACGGCCCAACGCAGTTTGTCGAAGGTCCCCTCGGCGTATCCGGACACGCCGCAAGGCATAGCCGGTGTCGCTGCGAAAGACAGGCTTGGGTCGTTGTCATCAATGACCGATTTGCTGACGAGCCATTTGCACCCGCTGCCGTCGGAAATCGTCATCAGGTTCTGGTTCGCCAGTACCAATGAACGGCCAAAGTCTGATGTCGGTACCGCAGCCACAGCAGCCTGAGGCGCAGCCGGTGCCACAGGTTGGGCGACAACGGCTTCAGGTTCAACTGGAGCGGTCGGAGCGGTCGGCGCAACTGGCGCAACTGGCGCAACAACGGCCTGCTCTTGTGCCACTGGGGCCGGTACCGCCGCCACGGGCTGTGGTGCCGACACAGGGGCTTTCGCAACGGGCTCAACTGGGGTAGGCGCTACCGCAGCTACTGGTGCTGCAGCAACAGGTACTGCCGCAGTTGGTGTCACTGCTGGAGAAGTCACAGGGACCGTAGCCGCAACATTTGCCGGCGCTGGAACCGCTGGAGCCGGTGCAGAGGGTGACGCCAGCGTGGCCAGGCCAAGGTTGGTCGCATTGCCCGAACCCGTGGCGAAAACTACCCCTTTCGCGTCGATCGCTTTCCATGTGACCTTCGCAGTCGGGCATTCCTGGCCCAGGATGTATGGGAGCTTCGACAGAAGCGTGTTCAGCGGCTTCTGGTCATCCCACGTTGGGCGCTGCAGGGTGATGGCAACATCTGGTTTACACCAGGTGGAAGGCTCACCTTCAACGACGACGTGGATCTGTTCGGACTTCGAATAGGCCAATTCATGTGCAAATGCTTGCGGCGCGATGCCGCAAGCACTCGCTACAACGAGGGCGAGTGCGCGGTTTTTCATGGAGATCCTTAGATGAGTTCCCAGGTGCCGTTGGCTTGTTTGCAGAAGGTATTTTTCTCCTGCTCAGTGTTGCCGTCCGCCGCTTTCAGACTCACAGTCACCGGCCGGCAGGAGGTTTCAGCAGCGACCTGTTGAGTTGGCAACGTCGGGATCGAATCCAGATCGAAGGCCTTTGTCTCCTTGTCGGCCGCGACGTTCATCTCGTCCAGATTGGCCGCTGGCTTCACACTCTTGGCGACAGCTACAGCTTTTGGCTCAACCAGGTCCTTGTGGACGTAACCGACAGTCACGCCTTTACGGCCGACAAGTATCCAGTCGCCGGTCGAACCGACGGCTGTGAACTCGGTGCCGGGTTTCAAACCACCCACTTTGTCGGCGCTTTTTTCAGGCGCGGCGCGGACGTTGGAACTGCTCTTGGTGAGGTACTGCTCGTTGATGAGCTTCATCGATGGAACCGCGACAATCTTCGGTGCCCGTTTCACTTCAACCGTTTTGGTTTGGGTGAATTCCTGCCCCTGAACGATCTGCGCGGTCGCACCGGAATGTGCTGATGCCCAGGACACTGGCTCAGTTGAACCGTTCGGCGAGGCATTCAAAGCGTCTTGTGTGCGCTGTGCCAGAGCCTGCTGATCCTGCTCATCGAGTTTTGCACCGATTTTGTTACCGATGTAGCCACCGAGGGCACTGCCGATCAGGGTGGCCACGATTCGACCGTTGCCTTTGCCGATGAATTGCCCAACGACAGCGCCAGCGACGACGCCCATGGCGGTGCCGGCCTGTTGTTTGTTGATACCCAACTCAGCGCAGCCAGAGGTGCTTGCTGCGATGGCCAATGCCAGCACTGAAACGAGAAACTTTTTACGCACGGTGACTCTCCCTTTGTGTCGGTCACTCTGCCTTCAGCAGAGGCCTTGTGATGTTGTAAAGCATGGCTTCTGAGGACATGGCCCAATGGAAAACTGTGGCAAGCACAACCGGTTGTTTGCCCAAACTTCTGAACGCATCTCTGTACCCAGGGCTATCGACAATCGCGTTACCAACCACGAGCGGCAGCAAAACGATCGACACGATGGCGACCGGTCGCACGAAGCGAATTCGGCCAGGCACACGACGCAGCGCCTCTATCCCAGAGATGATCAAGACCACAAAGCTGATGCCGCCGAAAAACAGGCCACTCAGCAAGGAAAATGGGATAAACCACATATTTTTCAACACGTTAAGACCTTCCGCACCGTGTATATCCGTGTGCGCGACGTCATAGGCCATGTTGTCCGCGATGCCTGGCAGATAGGTTTGGTATTGATCGCGCGTGACCAGCAGGCTCATGCCTTTCACGTAGAGAGGACCGAGCTTGTTCTTGGCCATATGCCGAACCTCCGCCACACGAGTAAGCACATACTGGTGGCGGCGAGGACTTGGCTGTATGTCTCAAGAATTTCGAGTTTTCGAAGAGGGATGTCAGCGCCAGCGAAGTTGAGTAGCTCAGCGTTGAAAATCAGACTGCAGATGACATAGAGGGCGTTGAGCACAACAAGCGCGATAAGCATCCAACTGGTCCTTGTCAGAATTTCGCTAGATCCCGGGTGATGAGGGGGGTGCGCGAACAGATATAGCATATTGCCATCTCACTGGCGGCAGCACCACTCAAAATGCACCGTCGAGCTCCGAAGCAGAGCACCGGAGTGGATGTGTTCGATACCTACGGTCAGAACTTAACGGGACTCGAAGGACTTTCAATGTCAGGGCACATCGCTCCCTCACCGGGTACTCCCGCGACGGTCCTGCGGGTTGGGAATTGCCTCGGCTTGGTTGACACGTCGGTGTGCCGACAAGCCGTTAAACTCCATTGATACGGCACGTGCCTTAAAAAGGATTCTTCCCGCTACGGCAACCTTCGCACTCAAACAACGAAAGTGCAGCACATGAACGTATGCTGCAAAAAACCATGGATTAGGCGACTTCAATTGAATCGGTCACTCAAACCCGGCGAGGACACAACGATCACCACTACTCAAGGAAGGGTGGTGGATGACAGCGGCATGGTCTTCAATGCTCCGGAGCATTCAGTTCGTATTACCGGCCAACGATGACACGACCTGCCTCGCACTCCTTGATCCGGATCCCGCTTGAAAAGCCATCCCCTGAAAAGCAAAAAGCCGATCTGTCTATTCAACAGATCGGCCCTTTTCAGTTGCCGTGAACGTCAGACATGTTCACTGCTTTTGACGTGCACCGCCCGTGGTTCTGCCACGCCGTGTTCCGATTCCAGCACCGGAATCTCCTTGCCGTCGCAATCATGCAGTTTACCGTCGCTGAAATAGTCGCCTTCACGCAACGCCGCCAGATCCTGATAACGCAGCACCCGCTCGGTACCGGCCGCAAAGACCGATTGCTGGTCGGAGTTACCGGCGGTGAGATGGTTAAAGGTCAGGTTCAGCACGATGGCCATGATCGCCGAAGAACTGATGCCCGAATGGAAAATGGTCGCGAACCAGCTTGGGAAGTGGTCGTAGAAGTTCGGTGCCGCGATCGGGATCATGCCGAAGCCGATGGAGGTGGCGACAATGATCAGATTGACGTTGTTGCGGTAGTCGACCTTGGACAAGGTCCGAATACCGCTGGCCGCAACGGTGCCAAACAGCACGATGCCGGCGCCACCGAGCACCGAGGTCGGCACGGCGGCAATGACCCGACCCATGAATGGCAGCAGGCCGAGGATCACCAGGAACAGACCGCCGGTTGCCACCACATAGCGGCTCTTGATGCCGGTGACCGCCACCAGCCCGACGTTCTGGGCGAAAGCGCTTTGGGTGAAGGAACCGAAGATCGGCGCGAACATGCTCGACAGCATGTCGGCGCGCAGACCGTTGCCCAGGCGCTTGGAGTCAACCTTGGTGCCGATGATCTCACCGACGGCAAGGATATCCGCCGAAGTCTCCACCAGCGTCACCATCACCACGATGCACATCGACAGGATCGCAGCGAAGTGGAAGGTCGGCATACCGAAGTGGAACGGTGTCGGGAAGCCGAACATCGGGCCCTGGGTTACGGATGAGAAATCCGCCATGCCGAGGAACACCGCGATCACCGTGCCGACGACCATGGCCAGCAGAATCGACAGGCGGGAGATGGTCGCACTGCCGATTTTGCTCAGCAGCAGCACCAGCACCAATGTCACCGCCGCCAGGCCGATATTCGCCATGCTGCCGAAGTCCGGCGCGTGACTGTTACCGCCCATGGCCCAGCGCGCGGCTACCGGCATCAGCGTCAGGCCGATGGTGGTAATCACGATGCCGGTCACCAACGGCGGGAAGAACTTGGTGATGCGCGAAAACACCGGGGTTATCAGCAATCCGATCAGGGACGCCGCTATGACCGCGCCCAGTACCGACTGAAACCCGCCCTCCCCGCCACTGCTGACAATCGCCACCATGGTCGCGACGCCAGAGAAGGATACGCCCTGCACCAGCGGCAACTGACAACCAAAAAACGGTAAACCCAGGGTTTGCAGCAGCGTTGCCAGCCCCCCTGCAAACAATGAAGCAGCAATCAACAAACCGATGTCCGCCGGCGAGAGCCCGGCCGCCTGGCCGATGATCAATGGCACTGCGACGATACCGCCATACATGGTCAGAACATGTTGCAGGCCATAAGCCATATTCGCGCCGATCCCAAGATTTTCGTCCTCGGGCCGTTGGTGTGAAACATGGGGCGTTTTCATGGTAGGGGGTTCCCTGGTTTTTGTTATGCGCACACTGTATGCAATAGTCATTACAAATGTCTATAGAGTTGTATACAACTTATCAGTCACAAAATGGATACCTGTCCATTTCCCCTGGCAGCCACAAGCGCAGCCCTGGGCCCTGCTCAACCAAGGCAAGACCGCACACCTGAAACAAACCCTCCCCCCTGCCGAACTCAAGGGCCTGGAGCAGAAACCGGCAGAGGCCTTGCGCGAAATTCAACGGGTGATGGAGCCGGGGGTTCGGCCCTGAAACGCCAAGGGCTGATCGATCGGATCAGCCCTTGGCGATGTGATGTTTTCGATCGGCCCGCTATTGCGGCGCTGCGATCAAGCGTTCCAGGGTCCGCACCAACTGCGCCTGTTCCGGTACGCGAATGCCGAACTCGCTGCCCAGCAGGCCAATCAATTCCTGAACATCCGTCACCTCCCGCCGCTCGCTGTCGTGGCCAATCCGGTGAATCGCGAAGCTGCCATTGTTGAGCGTGCGCCGCCACCCCTCCCCAGTGCGCGCCACCATCAACTGTTTGGCGAAAGTCGACTCAGGGTGGGTCGAGACGTACCAGTTGCCCACGGCAAAATCGATGTCTTCCTGGCGTTGCAGGTCGAAGATGTACATCGCTCGCCATTCACCCGCAACGTTGGCGCGCAGGGTAAAGCCGTCGACGTGCAGATCGATGCGATACGGCTCGTGCGGGGTGAGTTGTTCGTCGCGGAAATCGAGCAGCAGTGGCGCGGTCGGTACCATGCCACCGAAGCCGACGTCGGTGATGTAGCGTACGTCGTCGATGATGACCAGGCTCAGGCGATGGGTGCGGGCAGTCCAGGCCCCCTCCGGCTGGCCCATCACCACCCGGCCACTGATGGCACGGGCGTCGAAACCCAACGATTGAAGCAAGGCCAGGAACAGGTTATTGAGTTCGTAGCAGTAACCGCCACGACCATCGTGCAAGACCTTCTGCTCGATGGACGGCAAGTCGATCAGTACCGGCTCGCCGGATAATGTGGTGAGGTTTTCAAACGGAAAAACGCCGGTATGGCGCAGTTGCAGTTGGCGCAAGGTTTCCAGGGTCGGTGCCGGAGGCGCATCGAAGCCCAGGCGTTGCAGATACAAAGCACGGTCAGTCAGGCGTGGCTCGCTCATCGTTCAGTCCTTTTGCACGCAAGCGGCGGATTGCTCCGCCAGTGGCCGCTATGTATACGGGATCAGGCACTGCGGCCGACAATTGATTTAGCCAATCACCCTGCATGAAAAACTCAACACTGTTTGTGTGAATCCAGTTGGCACCACGACTCCGCGCGCCCCTTCACACCAACATCAGGGAACGACTCATCCCAGGAGACGACCATGATGAACATCAGAATAACTTCGCTGCTCTTGGCGGGATTATTGTCGGCAACGCCCCTCGCTACTTTGGCCGCGTCCGGCGATGGCGCTGGCACAACCGGTACGACATCGGGTGCGACCCGAAGCTCAACCACTCTGCCAGACAACAACAGGCCCAGCGCCCCTTCGGGCGACTACGGCCGCGGTCAGGGCCCCAGCTCGTCAATCGGCACCACCGGCGTCAATGGTCCAGGCAGTGGCGCGGGCGGTGGCACCGGCGCTCCCGGCGGTGGAACCGGTGGCGCCGGTGGCGGGACGGGCAGCTGGACAGGCAAAAGCAGGTAATGGCGGGCAGTCATTGCCTGCTTCTTGTCGCCCGAGGCCTACATCGGCTTGACCGCCGGCGGGTTCCATTTGCCATTCAGCGCCTCGGCTTTCGGGCCGTATAAACGCATGGTCAGGTTGAACGGCCCTTTGGGCGCAGGCAGCCAGTTGGCCTCCAGATCCTTGCCGGGGCTTTCGTTCTGGAAATAGAGGTCCAGCGAGCCATCGGCATTGCCCTTGAACGGCATCCAGCTACTGACCGCAAAACGATTGAGTGAATTGGCGATCTGGAACCCTTCCGGGTCATACAGGGTGATCGACCAGAAGGCGTTCACCGGCGGCGTCTCGCCCTTATCGAAATGCAGCACGTATTTGTTTGCGCCGTCGAGCGGCTTGCCATTGCTGTCGCCGATGTTCAACGGATAGATCGCGTCCTCGGGCAGGTTGGCACCGAGCCCCATCTGCGTAACGATGGCGCGCTTGAGGTAGTAGTTGCCATAGACGCCCATGGTGTCAGTGTTCATCGACCAGCCATTGACGTCCCGCGCCAGGGTCGGCACTTTCCAGGTCATCAGGGCCTGCGCATCCTGGGGCACCGATTGCAGCGCGGCCTGGATTTGCGGGTCCAGCGCGTCCATGTTGAACGGCTTACCGGCTTCGATGCCAATACGCTTGATCTGCGCCAGCATGGGCTGGTCGGTGCTGTGCGGCGGGTTGACCTTGAGCAGGTCGGCAGCGTAAGTGAAGTAATTGGCGGCCGACATGGTATCGACCTGAATCTTCGGTGGCGTTTTCATGTCCACCTCCGGGTCGATTTTCACGGTAACGGCCTCAGGCTCTTTACCCAACCGGGACAACGGCGTCACCGTGTAGCCGGCCTGGATCTTGTGCACGGCCGCGTAATCCGCCGCGCCGTCCGTCTTGGTACGGCCGATGACCCAGACAAACGGGGTTGGCGCCGGCAGATGACTCATCCCGGCGGGCACCGTGCCGGCCCACCCCGGCGGTGTCACCAGGAATTGCCCGGCCTCGGTGCCCGTGGTGCGCCAGCCCGGCGAAGCGAACACATCCGTCCACATATCGAGCATCGGCAACAGGTAGAAACGCCCGTCGGTATCGGGTGCGGCGATCACCAGCGGCTCCTTGGTCAGGTCCAGCCAGGCAATCGAATACAGTGTGTCGAAGTTTGAACGCACCACCCCTTTGAATTCGGCAGGCGGGTACTGCGGCACACTCACAAACATGTTCATCGGGCCTTTGCCGAATTCCTTGCCTGGCTCGATGTTGGTGAACTGCTTGCGGGTAATGTCCATGCTCAGCAGAGGGTAAAAATAGATGTAGGCATCCACGCCGATCGCATGAGCTTCTTCGGCGGTGATTTTCGATTGCGCGTGGCTGGCCAGCGGGAAGATGGCAGCGGCTGCGACGGTCAAAGCAACAGCTGTCAACGCTTGAGGTATCAACATGTTGGCGATCGTCCGTGCGAAGGGAAGTCTGCCGGGCTCGACAGAACTTACGAAACTCTAGACGATCAATTCGGCCTGGCTAGTGAGACGGACAACCGGCAGGAAGAACACTTCAACGATCGGAACGCATCAACGCCTCGACACCGCTGGCCATCGACAACGTTGCCACACGGTTTCGCCCCGAATGCTTGGCTTGATACAACGCCGCGTCCGCCCGTTGGACAAACACGTCCATGCTGTCACGCCCCGACGGCACAAACGAATAGCAACCCAGACTGACCGTCACGTAACCGTTGGGCGAGCCAGTGTGACTGATGCTCTTGTCGATGACGCTGCGGCGGATCTGCTCGGCAATCGTCATGGCACCGTGGATGTCGGTGTCGGGCAGCAGCACCGCAAACTCTTCTCCGCCGTAACGCACCGCCAGATCGGCCTTGCGGTGGCAGCAATTCTTCAGCGCGCGTGCCACTTCGGCCAGGCAGTGATCCCCCACCACGTGACCGTAGGTGTCGTTGTAGCGCTTGAAGTAATCGATATCGAGCATGATCAGGCTCAAGGGGCTCGCCTGCCGGGCGCCGCGCCCGAACTCGATGTCCAGCGCCCGCTCGAACAAGCGGCGGTTGGCCAGCCCGGTCAGGCTGTCGTGGGTGGCGATCAGCTCAAGCGCCTCCTGGGCCCTGCGCAAATCCGACTCGACCCGCTCGCCCACACGCACCTGATGAATGAACACCCAACCGAACAACCCCACGCCCACTAACACCAGGGCAACGATGAGACTGGAGCGAAACGCCGTGTCGTACCAACCCGCGAGAATGGATTCCGTGGACGACGCAGCGGTGACCACCAGCGGATACGCCTCCAGCTGTCGGTAACCGTACAGGCGTGTCACGCCATCGATGATGGACGTGAACACCGCATTGCCGGAGGTGGCCAGTGGCAGGGACTTCTGGAAAATCTCGCTCTGGGCCAGCGACGTGCCGATCTGCGCCTCTACAAAAGGTCGACGCGCCAACAACGTGCCATCGGTCAAGCCGAGAAACATCGAGCCGTTGTCGTCGAGGCTGAAGCTTTTGAAGAACTGGTCGAAGTACGACATCTTGATGCCAGCCAGCAATACGCCCTGGAAGTGCCCGTTCCTGTCGTTGACCCGTTTGGAAATCGGAATGATCCACTCGCCGTTTTCCCGACTGCGGATGGCCGGGCCGATATGCGCCACCGACGATACGTTCTGCTGGTGATACTTGAAGTACTCGCGATCCGCGACCCCGGCCCCCCGGGGCAGATTTTCAAACGAGGTCACCACCCACTGGCCCTTCTGGTCGAACAGCAGGATGCCGTGCAATTGATCCAGCGCCAGCACTCGCCGGGCGAAGGTCTGCTGCAAGCGCGGTCGCTGGTCCGGGCCGAAACCGTCGACCTGAATCCAGTCCACCAGGCTGGTCAGCACCAGGTCGGCTTTCATGAAGGTGTCTTCGGCTTGCTGCGCCATGGCCCGCGTCAGGTTCGAAGACGCCACTTGCGCCAAGCTCAGATCATGGCGACGGGACTGTTCCAGTTGCAGGTAGAGCAAACCGCACAGGCACAGGCACACCGTGGCAATGAACAATACCGCGGCCTTGCGCAACGGTATGCGTTTCAATGCGACGCCTGGGGCGTGGTCCGGGTCGTTGAAGCGTGTGGGCAAAAGTTCATCCTGTCGGGGGGCAAGGCATGGGCAACGACCCAAAGCCCTCAGTCTTTGTGGGGCGTAGTTTACGGGGTTATCCATGATAAATGGGTGATCACGTGCCCAGTGGTCACACTTGCCCGGTGGTGCCGCAAACATGATCCAGGGCAGCGCTGCCTGCGCCGCAACGAGCTAAGATTAGACTGACCTCAATACAGGGAATCGACATGAGCAAGGCAGACGAGCTCGCGGCAAAATTGAAACAGACACGGCTTGCCAGCACGGACCAGGCGATCGATGCCTGGCCGGGCCAGGTCTACGAACTGTATCAACGGATAGAGGCCTGGCTGCAGCCCTTGACCGAAGTTGGCCTGGCCCTGCGGCGCAACCCCACCCACGTGTTTGAAAGTCACCCCAATGGCGACTCTTACGCTTATGCCATCGACCAGTTGGTCATCTCCGGCAACGCCCACAGCCTCACCTTTGACCCGGTTGCACGCTTCACAACCGATGGCGAGGGGCGGGTCGAAATTCACTCACAAACCGACGAGTTCGCCCTGTTGCGCACCGTGGACGAACACGGTGAAACACACTGGTGGCTACAAACGATCGAGCAGGCCACAGTGCAGCTGGACGCGGTGGCGCTGACGGAAACCGACCTGCTGGCAGTGGTGCAACGAGGGTTGGCGCTTTAGGGTGATTGCCGATCGGCTATGGGCTAACGCTAATACTGTAGGAGCGAGCTTGCTCGCGATGGACTCAAAGGCGCTGCGTTTAGCCAGTAAACACGCGGTATCGTTAACGACCATCGCGAGCAAGCTCGCTCCTACAACTTGTTCTGCCCCGTCACCACCAGCGGTATCTCTGCACGACGCAAGTCCAGAGCCGGCAACTTCACAGGCTGACTCAAGCCCTGCAGCACCCTGGCATCGAAATCATAAATGTCGGGCTTGAACGTCACCCGCCCGTCATTGCTCAGGTCCACGGTCCAATAAGCCAACAGCACCGGCACTTTCACCGGTAGCGGGATGTTCTCGGTCCTGCCATTGGCCAACTGTTTTTGAATCCCGGCACTGTTCCAGCGCACCGGGTCGTTGAACAACAACTCGACCAGTTGCAACGGGTTTTCCACGCGGATGCAGCCTGAACTGGTGGCCCGAACCGTTTTGGCAAACAGCTCGCGGTGCGGCGTGTCATGCAGGTAAATCGCATAGTCGTTGGGGAAGCGGATCGCCACCTGCCCCAGCGAACTGTCGGGCCCGGCATCCTGACGCAGGTGAATGCCTCGCGGGTTGCTCCAGTCAACGCTCGACGGATCGAGCTCATTGCCTTCGCGATCAAGCACACGAATCCGGTTGGCCGCCAGATAACCCGGATCGTTCTGGACTTTCGGAATCACGTCCTGCTTGAGGATGGTCGGCGGCACGGTCCAGGTCGGGTTGAACGTGATGTAGGTGATTTCGGCCTGGAACACCGGCGTACTGCGCACCGGCTTACCGACTTGCACCCGGGAACGCCAGATCGGCAGACCGTCGCGGTACATCGCCACCTTGTATCCGGCGATATCGACGATCACGAACGTGCCCTGAAGCTTGTACAACAGCCAGCGGGCGCGCTCCATGTTGACCCGCACCTGATCGATCCGCGCCTCGACCGGCACGTTCAGTGCCGCCAGTGTCGCCGCCCCTGCCACGCCATCGGCCCCCAGGTATTGCTCGGTCTGGTACTTCTTCACCGCGGCAATGACCTTGTCGTCGTAACCGGCTTTTTTCGACAGGTGCGGATTCAGGTAACCGCCCGCCACCAGACGCGCACGCAATTGGGCGACCGCCACCCCGTCCATGCCGGGCTTGAGCGATTGCCCTTCGGTGACTTTCGGCCAGCCGCCCGCATCACGGACCTGGCGCAACCGGGCCAGGCCTTCACGCAAGTTGCGGTAAATCTCTTCCTGAGGAGGCGCCTCGGCGAATGCACGCGCCACGTCATGGGCATCAAGGGCGGCAAACAGCTTGTTCATGTCCTCGCGGGCATCGCCGCCGGCTGGGTCGAAATTCCAGTGAATGTCCAGCCGCGACGGATCGACCTTGCCCCGCCGCAGTTGCAGCAGTGCGGTGATGAACGTGCGGGTGGCCGCCATGTCGAACGTCGCCAGTTGCGCCGTGGAAGGCATGGCCGCTACCAGCGATTCATGGGCCTGGGCCAGTTCGGAGATGCGAAAATCCGCGGGATTCAGGCCGTCGATCCGGGTGTCTTCGAGGCTCTTGAGTAACTGGGCCACATCACGGTCATCCGTCCACGCCGCGCGATAGCTGCGATGCATATAGAAATCCAGCACCACCCGGCTGACATCCACACGCTGATGGCGCCTGGACGTGAGCAACGGCGGAAAGGCCGAACGCAGCGGTTCCAGCGTCGCCTGAATCGCCTGGCCGACCGTGTCGTCGGGCGCAGCGGCATCGATTGTGCTGCTCGCCGCAGATACCGGCTCAATCGGCGAAGTTTGCCCAATCGCCGCACCGCTGATCAGAAAGCCCATAAAAAACATGCGGCTTATGACGAATGACCTTGTTAATTGCACCATGGATAATCCTTAATCCCCCGTTTCAAACGGCTAGTTTTCCGCTCGCTGCTAGACTCGAAATTATCATGATGAGACCCGACTATGGCGCTAAACCGCTTTGGCCTTTTATTTGCCATTTTACTGACGTGCCTTTCAGTAACGTCAGCCTACGCCGATTCGCTTGAAAACGCGCTGGTCAAAGCAGCACCCGGCGCCGACGCCAAAGTGATTGCCCTGGCCGTTCGCGCCACTCAATGCAGCCGCGCCCAAGGTGTCGCCCCCGCCCAAAGACTGGCGGTGATCGATTACTCCCTGCCCTCGACCGAACAACGCCTGTGGGTCTTCGACCTTAAACGACGCAAGTTGCTGTTTCACGAACTGGTCGCCCATGGCCGCAACAGCGGCGAAAACATGGCGACGCTGTTCTCCAACCGCAACGAAAGCCACGCCACCAGCCTCGGCCTGTTCCGCACCCAGGAGAGCTACCTCGGCCAGAACGGTTACTCGCTGCGCATGGAAGGCCTGGAGCCCGGCTTCAACGATAACGCCTATGACCGGGCCATCGTCATTCACGGCGCGCCCTATGTCAGCCCGGTACTGGCCCGCGCCAACGGCCGGATCGGCCGCAGCCTGGGTTGCCCGGCCGTGAGACCGGCGATTGCCCATCGGCTGATCGACTCGATGAAGGACGGGCAGTTGTTGTTTTCCTACTACCCGGACCAACGCTGGTTGAAGTCGTCTTCCTACATCAATTGCGGCGGCGACACGGTGGCCTCAAGGGAAAAGTCCACTTCACGCCGGTAAGCGACGCCCAACCTGTCAAAACTGTAATCTTCGCCTCAGCCTGCTGAAAGGCACCGCCCGCTAGCCTCGTCGACAAGTTCAACAGGCTGACGGGCGGAACACACGGCATGCACTCCCACACTTCAAGACGCACTTTCGTCAAAGGGCTGGCCATCGGCGGGCTCTTCGGCGGCCTCGGGTTATGGCGCACGCCGGTCTGGGCGATCAGCAGTCCCGGTGAACCACAGGTGTTGGCCGGTAATGATTTCGACCTGTTCATCGGCGAATCCCCGGTCAACTTCAGCGGCAGCCCACGCACCGCAAAGACTATCAACGGCGGCATTCCCGGCCCGCTGTTGCGCTGGCGTGAAGGCGATACGGTGACGCTGCGGGTGCGCAACAAGCTCAAGGACAGCACGTCAATTCACTGGCACGGCATCCTGCTGCCGGCCAACATGGACGGCGTGCCGGGGCTGAGTTTCAAGGGCATCGAGCCCGGCGGCCTGTACGTCTACCAGTTCACCGTGCGCCAGAACGGCACCTACTGGTATCACAGCCATTCGGGGTTTCAAGAACAATCCGGCGTCTACGGCCCGCTGGTGATCGACGCCAAAGACCCGGAGCCGTTCCAGTACGACCGCGACTACGTGGTGATGCTCAGCGACTGGACCGACGAAGACCCGGTCGGCCTGATGAAGACCCTGAAAAAACAGTCCGATTACTACAACTTCAACAAACGCACCGTGGGCGACTTCATCCACGACGTCAGCGATAAAGGCTGGGGGTCGACCGTCGCCGATCGCAAAATGTGGGCCGAGATGAAGATGAACCCCACCGACCTGGCGGACGTCGGTGGCGCCACTTACACCTACCTGTTGAACGGCCAGGCGCCGGACTCGAACTGGACCGGGGTGTTCCGCCCGGGGGAAAAGCTGCGGCTGCGCTTCATCAACGGCTCGGCCATGACCTACTTCGACGTGCGCATCCCCGGCCTGAAAATGACTGTGGTCGCCGCCGATGGCCTGCACGTCAAACCGGTGAGCGTCGACGAGTTTCGCATTGCCGTGGCGGAAACCTTTGACGTTATCGTCGAGCCGACCGAAGCGGCCTACACCCTGTTCGCCCAGGCGATGGATCGCACCGGATACGCCCGGGGCACCCTCGCGGTGAAGACCGGGCTGGTTGCGCCGCTGCCGCCACTGGACCCGCGCCCCCTGGTGACCATGGATGACATGGGCATGGGCGGCATGGACCACGGCAGCATGGCGGGCATGGATCACAGCAACATGGCCATGGGCGACATGCCCGGCATGCAGGCCCACCCGGCCTCGGAAACCGACAACCCGCTGGTGGACATGCAAGCCATGTCCACCTCACCGAAACTCGACGACCCCGGCATGGGCCTGCGCAACAACGGTCGCCGCGTGCTCACCTATTCCGACCTGCGCAGCACCTTCGAAGACCCGGACGGCCGCGACCCTGGCCGCACCCTTGAGCTGCACCTGACCGGACACATGGAAAAATTCGCCTGGTCGTTCAACGGCGTGAAGTTCTCCGATGCAGAGCCCCTGCGCCTCAAGTACGGCGAGCGACTGCGGATCGTGCTGGTCAACGACACGATGATGATGCACCCCATCCACCTGCACGGCCTGTGGAGCGATCTCGAAGACGAGAACGGCCAGTTCATGGTGCGCAAACACACCATCGACATGCCACCGGGCTCCCGGCGCAGCTATCGGGTCACTGCCGACGCGCTCGGCCGCTGGGCCTATCACTGCCATCTCCTGTACCACATGGAAATGGGCATGTTCCGTGAAGTTCGCGTGGAAGAATGAGGCGCACCCCATGATTCGATTCACCCCGGTTTTTTTCGCACTCGCGACCTCGACGGCGATGGCCGCCAGCGATGACATGCAAGGCATGGATCACAGCCAGATGGGCCACAGCCAGATGCAAGGCATGGATCATGGCCAGATGGACCACGGTCAGATGCAAAGCATGGACGAGGGCCAGATGCAGCCCGCCGCCCCCAGCGAAAGCCGCACGCCGATCCCGGTGCTGACCGATGCCGATCGCGCTGCGGTGTATGTCGATCCCGCCGGTCACCATGTGCACGACAACACACTCAATTCGTTTTTCCTCGCCGACAAACTGGAATGGCAGGACGCCGATGACGGCAGCACCCTGGCCTGGGACCTGTCGGGCTGGATCGGCGGCGACATTGATCGCCTGTGGCTGCGCTCCGAAGGCGAGCGCAGCAACGGCGTGACCGAAGACGCGGAAATCCAGGCCCTGTGGGGCCACGCCATTTCCCCATGGTGGGACGTCGTCAGCGGCGTGCGCCAGGACTTCAAACCCGGCGCCCCACAGACCTGGGCCGCGCTCGGCGTACAAGGCATGGCGCTGTACAACTTCGAAGCCGAAGCCACAGCCTTCATTGGCGAAGGCGGCCAAAGCGCCGTGCGGCTGGAAGGCGACTACGACATCCTGCTGACCAACCGGCTGATCCTGCAGCCGACCGTCGAGCTCAACGCCTACGGCAAAAACGATCCGCAACGGGGCATCGGCGCGGGGCTGTCCAACACCGAGGCTGGCTTGCGCCTGCGCTACGAAATCCGCCGGGAATTCGCGCCCTACCTCGGCGTGACCTGGAACCGCACCTACGGCAACACCGCCGATTTTGCCAACGACGAAGGCAAGGACCGCAGCGAAGCACGCCTCGTGCTCGGCATTCGGCTGTGGTTCTGAACAGATTCACCTCAAACCAATAACAACCGCTTCAAGCGGTAAAGGACCTTGCATGCGCCTCATCAAACCCACCACCGTCGCCATCGCGCTGATCACTGGCCTGCTCATGAGCAACCTCGCTCAAGCGCATCCCAAACTACTCTCCTCCACCCCGGCGGAAGGCGTCGAAGGTGCATCACCCGACAAGATCGAACTGCACTTTTCCGAAAACCTCGTCACCCAGTTTTCCGGCGCAAAACTGCTGATGACCGAAATGCCCGGCATGGCCCACGCCCCGATGCCGGTCAAGGCCAAAGTCAGCGGCGGCAGTGATCCGAAGGCCATGTTCATCACCCCGACAACACCCTTGACTGCGGGCACTTACAAGGTCGAATGGCGCGCGGTGTCGGCGGACACCCACCCGATCACCGGCAACGTCACGTTCAAAGTGAAATGATCGATGAACGACTCGGCCAACGTCGTGCTGCGGTTTGTGTTGTATGTGGATTTGATGCTGTTGTTTGGCGTGGCGCTGTTCGGGCTGTATAGCCTCAAAGGACGGGAGCGCCGTTCGGGGACCGTGCTGCCCTTTCGCGGATTGTTGGCGGGTTTTGCCGGACTCGGGGCATTGTTGTCGAGCGCCGGCATGGTGCTGATGGCCAGCACCATGAGCGGCGAATCAGACGTTGCCGAGTTGCGCCCTCACATCGAGATGATGCTGTTCGAGACAGACGTCGGGTTGGCCTGGGCCGTGCGGATGATTGCGTTAGCGCTCGTGGGGCTGGCGTTGATATTCAACTCACGCGCCCCCGGCATCAGCCTGGTGATCGCCACCACGGCCGGCAGCATCGCCCTCGCCAGCCTGGCCTGGAGCGGGCATGGCGCCATGGACGAAGGCAGTCGCCGCTACTGGCACTTTACGGCAGACATCCTGCACCTGCTGGTGGCGGGCGTCTGGCTCGGCGCATTGCTCGCGTTTGCCCTGATGGCTCAACCCCGGGCCCTGCAAACCGAAGCACACATTCGCTTGCTAGCCGGTGCGGTCAAGCGCTTCGAACTTGTCGGTGCGCTGATCGTTGTGATCATCACTGTGACGGGCTTAGTGAACTACCTGTACATCGTCGGGCCGAAGCTCGATGAAGTTCTACTCAGTCAGTACGGAATTCTGCTGGCGATCAAAGTACTGCTGTTTACCGGGATGCTGGCGTTGGCGGCGCTGAACCGCTTTCATCTTGGCCCCTTGCTGGAGCAGTCGCTGCGGGAGGGCCAGTATCGCGTGGCGGCCCATGCACTTCGGCGCAGTGTGGTGGTGGAAATGGCCGCGGCGGTATTGATTGTGGGGTTAGTGGCGTGGCTGGGGACGTTGAGCCCGGAAGTGGAATGAGCCATCTTCAGGGAGCGTAGATTTTTCACACCGATGAAAGTTTCACTACACTCCCCCCCTTCAAAACCACTCCAGCACAAAAGTCCGATAACAATGACGAAAATCAAAAGAGCAATGATGCTCGGCGGCTTGCTCGCACTCTCCCTTGGCGCCCAGGCAGAACCTTCGCATCTGGACAGCGTCATGCAACAGGGACAACTGCGCGTTTGCACCACCGGCGACTACAAGCCCTACACCTTCAAAGCCGAGGACGGCGAGTATTCCGGCATCGACATCGCCATGGCCCGCACCCTGGCTGAAAGCCTTGGCGTCAAGGTCGAGTGGGTGCCCACCACCTGGAAAACCCTGATGCCCGACATGCTCGCCGGCAAGTGCGACATCGCCATGGGCGGTATCTCGGTCACCCTGGAACGGCAGAAAAAAGCCTTCTTCAGCAGCATCCTGGACGTCGATGGCAAAATCCCGCTGGTACGCTGCGAAGACCAGGCGCGGTACCAGACCGTCGAACAGATCAACCAGCCCTTGGTTCGCCTGGTCGAACCTGCCGGCGGCACCAATGAAGCGTTCGTCCACGCCTACCTGCCCCAGGCGCAATTGCAGCTTCGCGACAACATCAGCATTTTTCAGGAACTGCTGGATAAAAAAGCCGACGTGATGATCACCGACGCATCGGAGGCGCTGTATCAGCAGAAGCTCAAACCCGGCCTGTGCGCGGTCAACCCCACGCACTACATGCAATACGGCGAAAAAGCCTACCTGCTGCCCCGGGACGACATCACCTGGAAGCTGTACGTCGATCAGTGGCTGCACCTGGCCAAGGCGACAGGCAACTACCAGAAGATTCTGCGGCAGTGGCTGGCGGTGCCTGAAGGCAAATAACGGCATGCCTGCCACTGAAGCGGGTTACCGCCGTCTGATCGTTTTTCCCGCAACCCATGACGCGACAACAGCATGCCAAGGCTCTTTGTCATGGATTGTTTAATCTCTTCATGTGCTTGAAACTGCTATCGCACCGGTAGCAGGCCGGTCATATGCAAGACGCGTTGATAAGCGCACCGAACGATAATTCGGTCGATGCCTCGACCGAGCAAAACCCTCAAAAAAAGGACAGACAATGAGCAGCACGGATGACTTGCAAACCTACAATGCCAAACCGAAATGGCAAGAACGTTTCGCTTTCTTTGATAAATACGGCAGCCCCAAAAGCCCCGATTTCAAAGCGGGGTTCAAGCAGTTGCCCGCGCGCAAGCGCATCCTGATCAACCTGAACTTCATCGCATTTTTTTTCGGGCCCATCTATTTTTTCGTGCTTGGGCTGTGGAAAAAGAACCTGGCAATAATCGCGATCATCGTTGCCCTATCCTTCGTCCTGGCATTGATTTTCACCCTGCTGGGTTATGAAGAAGCACCCAAGGCCTTCAACACCAGTATGAACATCGCCTGTGCAGTTATGTACGGATTGAGCGCCAACTACGCCTACTACCTGAAACAGGTAAAAGGCTCGCAAGGCTGGAATCCTTTTGAAGGTTTGAGGCTCGTCTGAGTCTCACCCAGAGCGCAACGGTGGAAATCAATCCACCGTTGCGCCACCGGTCAATCGTCGTGCAGCAATCCTGAACCATACTCGCCAAAACTGTTACCCAGCGCACTGCCATGGAAATTCATCTTGTTGGAGTTATTGGCAGGCCCCGGGCCAAAGCCGGCAGGCTGCACGGAATCGACCGAATAATTGCTATGGGTGCTCACACCCGAACAGGCGCTCAACAACAAAGCACCGGTGATCAGCGAGACTTTGACGAGGTTTGCGATCATTTTTTGATTCCTGTGGGTTGAGGCGAGGGGGACATGACCTTTGGCGGTCATGCTATGCCTCGCCTCCGCCAAGCATCATGAAACTTTGCAAGGTGACAGCGATGGTTCAGGAACCTTGCGCACCTGGCTATATTCTCCCCCCACCGGTTTGCGGATCGACATAGTCTGTAATCGCATAATCTCTTAAAGGGACGAGGTTTTTACACCAAAACTCGGGTTGTTCAGCTTGAAGTGAGTACAAGAACTTTCAGAATCAATATCCACGCGAACCCGCTTGATGGAAGCGACGGAACGCCATTTCGGTATCGTACGAAGGTCAATCAAAGTTTGCCCTGTGCGAATCGAGAACCTTGCGCTGTGCTCTTCGTCGTAGGTTGGTTGCCCATCTTCAAGCCAAAATACTTGCAGTGGAACCGATGGTGATCCGTCAGCGCAAGTAAGACCGATATTGAGATACTGCGCGTTTGACTGAGTGGCGGAATCCAAGAGCGCAAAATCGACAAAGGCGTCATTTCCACTGATTTGGTATTCGCTCTCGGACGGGCCCTGTATCAGATGATTTGACCTTACGGGTGCAACAGTCCGAACCGTCTGAAAATCTTTACCCTTAGGAAAAAAGGCCAGTGGAGGGTAAGCAGCAAACCAAGGTGTTCTCGAAGCACGCTCAACTACAGTTACAAAAACGTAATCAGGCTTGAATTCTTCAACAAGCTGAGAAAAACGACCGCCCGGCTTTATCGCCTCACTCCAATGGAGTTGAAGTACTTCGCTAAACGTTGCAGCCATCAAGGGAGACAACGATATTCCGAATGAATCTCTTAGCCAAAGAACCTTTTTGTTATTTAGCGCTCCCACAGACGTGACCAGAATTGGCGTCATTGGTGCGCCGACCACCGGGTTACCGCCTTGGCGAAGAACTTTTTTGGTATCGAAGTCAGATTCTGTTGTTTCTACGGATAGACTGGATACATGAGTTATCGGCTCGTAGTCAGTGAGGCTTGCTGTGAGTCGAAGAAAATTAGCCAAATCGCCTCCTTTTCGCGGATCGACTCGAGCTATTTCATACGTCTTTTCTGATGGCCATTGAAGTTCCGGGGCAGCTTTTCCAACCTGTTGGGCAAAGGCACGGAATGCGATCCCGGCACCCAGGTCGTTCCAGTGCGTATCCGTTTTGTAGTAGAGAGCTGCGCCCTGTGTCTCCTTGGCAGCCAACAAAGGCGGCCTGAGGTCAATGTAATGTTCCCCTCCTGTTTCTGCCAGCAGGGCATCAGTAGGGTTAGACAAAGCCGGCTTGGCCCAGGAAGGCATGTGTTCTGGGTAAATTGTACCTTTGTTCGGTCCAATCATGATTCGGAAGACTTTTACGCCCTTGCCGGCAAGGTAAGCATCCCAAGCCTCGGTAGCGGCTCCAATTTGCTTGCCAATGAGAGTGTCATTTTCCGTTGCAGAGCGCCTGTCATCGGATAGAGTTTGCTGGTACATATCACCTAGATAAAGCCAGCCATCTTTTCCAACGACCACTTGCTTCGGGTCTGTGCTGATACCAAGCGGATAGAGCAGTGTTGCCGTCCACCTGGACACGAAGTCCACGTTGTAAAGGAATGACTTTTCCTTCAGGTTGATTGCATCGCGACTCGGCGCAACAATTATGTTGATTGTTGGCACTGCAAGCAGCACCAGCAAAACCGATAACAAGAAAACGAATATGCTACGTTTCATAATTAGTGCAATCAAAAGTTGAAGTAAAGGAATACTGAGCTAGTAGCCGCCAGCGTAAAGCACATTGCTACCGAGAGCAGGGCGACGCCATAAATCAGCTTCCACCTTTCCATGTTCCCGTTTGCCATTTCCATCGAATTCTTTTGGGTTATGATCGCAAAAGCGAAGATAATTGCGAGATAAATGGGAATTTGCCCGACGAGGCTTGCGGGCATTATTTTCAAAGCCAAGTCAGACAACCAGCCACCCCAGGCCAAGTCTGATGTTGGGGTCGCAGCAATGGTATGACCAAACGCGGAGCGAAAATCGATCATTCCATCCAGCACGCGGAAGGCATCATCCAATGTCTTGGCGCGAAAAAATACCCATGTGAAGTTCACGAACATGAAGGTCACGACCCACGCGAGCACTGGTGGCATCGGGCTGCGGAAGCGTGTCCAGAACCGATGGACTACAAGAGCGCCGCCATGCATGGCGCCCCAAATCACAAACATCCATGTTGCACCATGCCATAAGCCGCCAAGAACGAATGTGGCGAGGAGATTGAAATAGGTGCGATATTTTCCAGAACGATTTCCGCCCAAAGGGATGTAAAGGTAATCGCGAAGAAAACTGCTGAGGGTAATGTGCCAGCGCCGCCAAAAATCCTGGATATCCAGCGCCTTGTAGGGCGAGTTAAAGTTTATTGGCAGCCAGATATTGAATAGTAACGACGCGCCAATCGCCATATCGCAATACCCGCTGAAGTCGAAGTAAAGCTGAAAGGTGTAGGACAGACTTGTTGCCCAGGCAGCGAAAAATCCAAGTGCCTGACCGCCATCAAATCCCGCCGTTGCCCAGACGGCAAAACTGTCTGCGATTACAACTTTCTTGAAGAGGCCGATCGAAAAGATGAATAAACCCTTCAGAATATTTGGGTATCTTTGGGTCAGTGTCCAGCGTGAGGCGAACTGCGGCATTATCTGTCGATGATGAACGATCGGCCCGGCAATAAGATGCGGGAAAAATGTCACAAACAGCGAATAATTCAGCAAGTCATATTCCGCTGTCTCTCCTCGATAGCTGTCCACCAGATAAACGATTTGCGTAAAGGTAAAAAAGCTGATCGCTAGTGGCAGCAAGATATGAGGCAGCGTGTAGCTTGTGCCCAAGACGACATTGATGTTGCCAAGCAGGAAATCAGTATATTTGAAGTAGCCTAGCAATATCAGATTGGCTGCAATGCCGGTTGTCAGTACTACTTTTCTATTGACCCCATGGTGCGGCTTTTTTATCTCACCAAGAGATTTCCCATGCGCTTGGGCAAGCCCTGTACCGATTGCGAAATTTAAAAAAATCGAACCCAGTATCAGAGGTAGGTACTGGATATCCCAATACGCATAGAAAAACAGGCTCACGGCAACCAACCAGACCTTTCCTGCGGTGATCAAGCGTCGGTGATTTAGCCAAAAATAGATAAAAAATGAGATTGGTAGAAAAAGCAGAATGAACTGCCATGAGCTAAAAATCATGTGGAATTAGGCCGATTAGGGTTAGTTTAACTAGCTGCGTGTTTGTGCCATCTCAAATGCACTGCGACAGACTATGCAACATAGCCACATCATCTTGGATAGTACCAACTCCACCAGCATTTGGAAGTTTTCTAAAAACCCATTCTGAGTTACGCCGAGCGATGAAAGCCCCAGTTTCGCAATTCAGTTACCGGTGAATTTCGATGCGCGCATGGTATCGCTGCCCTAGCGGTAAGTCTACAGATGCTGGCCCTGTGACACCTAAAGGGTTTCAACAGTCCGTAGATGGCAGCTTACAGTCACTCATGCAAACTGCTGTTTACACCTGATATGTAGAATCAGGCGGTTTACCTGTGGTTTGGGAGCACGCCGGCGTCATGAGTACCGTTAGCGTCATCTTGATAAGCACCTCATCCGATCGGTTGACTTCAGAGCGCAGCGCACGTTTTCGGCGACGCCGGCAGAACCCCCGCCTCTCCACTCACTTTGAACGGTCCATGATGGTGGCCGCCAAAGCGAATTGGTTTTCGTTGAGCGTGAACAGCAGGGAGGAAGCAGGTCTGGGTCTGGGTTTGGCACCGCTACTCCTCCGTGGAGGTCACAGCGTAACAGCAGGAAATCCTGGGCGGATAAGGGGTGGTTTACAAGTCGGCCGGGCGAAAACCATTGCCGACCATGCTGCCTTGAGAGGGTTACAGCAATTTGTGATGGATGTGTGTCGACGAAGAGGATTCCCTCGGTCGGCATCGAATGTAGGAGATTTTGGCCAAGAACGAGAGAGTTCTAGTAGAGGCATTGTGCCAATATCTGATGAGGTTCCGCGAATTTTTCAAGGTCGTCGCAATGGAACCACTATTCATCATGCACACTCCAGAAATCTGGTTGCTGCTTGCTTCCCTTTTCCCTTGTGTATTCATCCCGATGTCTTTCCTGTCGCGACGAATACCGTCACTTGTTCCTGAAGAATAAAGTAAGAATAAAGAATAAAGGGGACGGATTTATTTACTCATAGCTTGCTTTGCTAAATTACCCCAACCCTTTGCTCATACGCCCTGAACAATTGCAGCGAGACTCGTCTGCGCCCTATCAGCCCATTCCTGATAAACTCCCCCACCTCCCAGCCTCACCGATTCCAGATCCCCCATGTCCGTAACCACCGCCACACCCGCCCCGCTCTCCCGCCGTTTCTCCGTCGCGCCCATGATGGATTGGACCGACCGCCACTGCCGCTTTTTCCTGCGTCTATTGTCGAAAAACGCCCTGCTCTACACCGAGATGGTCACCACCGGCGCCCTGCTCAACGGCGATCACGAACGTTTCCTGCGGCACGACGAGGCCGAACACCCGCTGGCGTTGCAACTCGGCGGTAGCGTGCCGCTGGACCTGGCCGCGTGTGCGCGAATGGCGCAGGAGCATGGTTACGACGAGGTGAACCTGAATGTCGGCTGCCCGAGCGATCGGGTGCAGAACAATATGATCGGCGCGTGCCTGATGGGGCATCCGCAGTTGGTGGCCGATTGTGTGAAGGCGATGCGTGATGCGGTGTCGATTCCGGTGACGGTCAAGCACCGGATCGGGATCAACGGGCGGGACAGTTACGAGGAGCTGTGTGATTTCGTCGGCACGGTGCGGGATGCCGGGTGCACCAGTTTTACCGTGCACGCGCGGATTGCGATTCTGGAGGGGTTGTCGCCGAAGGAAAACCGCGACATTCCGCCCCTGCGTTATGACGTGGCGGCACGGTTGAAGGCAGACTTTCCGGAGCTGGAGATCATTCTCAACGGTGGGATCAAGTCCCTGGAAGCCTGCCACGAGCATTTACAGACATTCGACGGCGTGATGCTGGGCCGCGAGGCGTATCACAACCCTTATGTGATGGCCGAGGTGGATCAACAGCTGTTTGGCAGCACGGCACCGGTGATCAGCCGCGCCGAGGCGCTGGCGCAGTTGCGGCCTTATATTGCGGCGCATATCGATGCCGGTGGTTCGATGCACCACATCACCCGACATGTACTGGGGCTGGGCACCGGGTTCCCGGGGGCGCGCAAGTTCCGGCAGTTGTTGTCGGTGGATATCCACAAGGCCAAAGAGCCTTTGGCGTTGCTGGAT
Source organism: Pseudomonas sp. GM55 (assembly GCF_000282395.1). Lineage (NCBI taxonomy): Bacteria > Pseudomonadati > Pseudomonadota > Gammaproteobacteria > Pseudomonadales > Pseudomonadaceae > Pseudomonas > Pseudomonas sp. GM55. The sequence continues at coordinate 36,139 of NZ_AKJJ01000148.1, forward strand.
CAGGCTGCCGGGTTGCTTGAAGGGCGTTGATGCCCGGCTACTCCAGCCATTTCAGCCAGGCAGTCTGATCCGCCTGGCTCACCTGTCAGCCTGCGGCCGCCGCCGTCCAGTTCACCCAACCGAATGCCCAGGTTGCCAGGATCAGCAATCCGAAAACGATCCGGTACCACGCGAAGGCGGCATAACTGTGGTTCGCAATGAACTTGAGCAAGCCGCGTACGGCGATCATGGCGAAAAAGAACGCGGTGACGAAGCCCAGGGCGAAAACCGGCAGGTCGCTGGTCTGGAACAGGCCCCGGTACTTGTAGCCTGAATACACCGCCGCACCGACCATGGTGGGCATCGCCAGGAAGAATGAGTACTCGGTGGCGGCCTTGCGCGACAGGCCAAACAGCAAGCCGCCGATAATGGTCGATCCGGAGCGGGAAGTGCCGGGTATCATCGCCAGGCATTGCGCGAACCCTACCTTCAGCGCATCCGGCCAGCGCATGTCGTCGACATGGTCGACGTGCACCACGTGGTCCCTCTGCTCCGCCCACAGCATGACAATACCGCCCACGACCAATGCGACTGCCACGGTGATCGGGTTGAACAGGTAGTGATGAATCTGGTCGGCGAACAAGACACCCAGAACGACTGCCGGAAGAAAACCGATCAGCAAATTCAGCGTGAAACGTTGTGCATTGCGTTGGGTCGGCAGTCCTTTGACGATCTCTACAATCTTCGGGCGAAACTCCCAGACAACGGCAAGAATTGCGCCTAGCTGAATAATAATATTGAACGCCATGGCGCGTTCACCGCCAAATGCCAACAAGTCTGCAACAATAATCTGGTGGCCCGTACTGGAGATGGGCAAAAACTCAGTCAGGCCCTCTACCGCGCCTAAAATCAACACTTTGAGAAGAGTCCAGAAATCCATTAATCCTCCATCAGACCGATCGTTGAGAGCGGTCCGTCAACTGCACTCAGATGTTGAGCAACTTAAGCAAAACAATCGAAACATCCACACCCATTACCTGATGTAGCCGGGGAGAATATGTCTTATCAAAAGGCACACTCAAGCCATGTTATTAATCGTCCGCCTACGAACACCTTGCGCAAATATTTAGATGCTCAGTAGAAAAAAATCGCGCCATTCAATAAAATGTGACCGCTCTCACACTATTGGTATTTCTACTGGAACTACCACCCTGGATGCATGATGGCACACACATAGCCAAACAGTGGCAAAAGGACATAAAAAACAAATCGCCATCGATTCAAAATAGTGGCACAATTCCATATTGCCACCATCTAACGACGTCATTTCACTAGTTCAGGCAGCCCAGAAAATCAACTAAAAGCTTGAAAAGCTTAGTTATTGTTAGAAAACTCGGGAGCCACGTCTAAAAATCGCGTAAATGTTACCAATTGTCAGTCACAGATGAGAACCGGTGCTTTAACATCCCGATGTCAGCACCTTTTCGAGTCAATGCATGATGCTTACAGGGAACTTAGCGACTAGAAGCCATCGCCAGACAAACGATGAACCCGGTGTTCTCACTCTGGGTCGTACCCGTGGCGTGGCTGAACATTTTAGAGCGCTAGTCGCAAGGCATGTGCGGACCGATATGGCATTAGAGGCCAATTCGTACACTAGTTCATCCAACAAGAATGAACGCCCCGGTTCGTATCGCGCCATCTTCATCGTCATCGACAGCCCCCCGGCCCTCGAGGAAAGCCTCGCGCTAGTAGAAAACCTGCGCACCGGCAACTTGAAGCCCATCATTTGTGCGGTCATCACGGGCCGAGGCGCCTACAACAAGATAAAGTACTATCTTGCGGGGGCCGACTACTGCATCAAATTCAATACCCTGTCCGACGAAGGCTCCGAGTTGCTTGCCGAATTCTTTAACAGTGAAGAATGGCAAAGAGATATCAATCTGATATTGGACCCCACCCGTATTTGTCTACTGGGTACCAGCAAGAAGCTGGACATCTCATTTGCAGAAATGAAGATTCTGGAAGCCTTTGCGCAGACCAGTAACCACATATTAAGTCACGATGAAATTGCCAACATCATGGGGCTCAATAGCAATTTTTATGACCCCCGGGCGCTGGAAAAATCGATCAGTCGTCTTCGTGGAAAAATCAAGGACATGTACGGCACAAACGCCATCCAGAGCATCCGCGGGCATGGATACCGCTTGATGAGGGGGTTGATTTCAACCCCCCGACCGACAGAAAAACCGGCACTTTAATATCAAACTGCCGGTTGATTTCCTCAATGATACAAAGATCTCGAATTCATCGTTTTTTGTACTTGATACCAAAGGCAATTTATTGTTTCCATGACCGTAGCAACATCGAACCATAAAAATAAAAGTTTATTCTATAGCAGCAGATCGAGTGGAACCTATCGAGGGCCAAATTTGGGCCCAGACCCTGCCTTTCGATTATTTCCGAGGGAGTCATTGCTCCCCTGCCGATCATCTTTTAGCCAAATTTGGTGTGTACCTCAGGAGAGAGACATGGAAATCAGTACAACCCTCCCAAGAAAATACTTTGTCGTCGTGACCCACAGCACAACGTCGCAGCGCGAACTTGAGAGCATTCTGTCCAGTGAGCGCTTCAACTCGTTTGGGACCTCCCAGGCACAAATGTTTATTGAAGATGTTGCTTCGCCCTCTTCCGCTCCAGTGCTAATGGATTTCACCTACCCAAGCGTTTCAAGGAAAAACGTCGCGCGCAGTATCGAACATGATACGCAGCGATTATTGGCCACCCTGGAATCAGAATGGCTGGCAGCACAATCCGCTAATCCATTCCACAGCATGCCGGCAACAGCAGTGGCAGCCAGCGATATTGCGCAAACAATCGAGGGCGACACTCCTTGCAGCGAAGCCTGGCAACTCGACAAAGATCAAAGCGTATTGGTAAAAGAGGGTGTCGAGATCAGCCTGACCGGATTGGAAGCCGCGCTGGTAAAGAAAATGCTGAACCATGAAGAGCGTGTCGTAAGTCGTGACGAACTGATCCTCAGCATCGGCAGAGAGCCGGCACAATATCGCGGTCTGGAAATGTGCCTGAGTCGTTTGCAAGAAAAATTCAAAAATGCCAGTAACGGTGAACGACTGTTTCGTGCAGTGAGAAATCGTGGCTATTGCCTGATACAGGAAATCGTGGTGTAAGCCTCCCCAAGCGAATAAAACAAACAGAAAGCAGTGCGATTACAAAAACAAAAAGAGCACTCTGTTTGGTTCCACCCCCGCGTTAGCCAGCCCCTCTTACCCCCCTACAATACCAAACACCTCCTTAATTATTCACCTCCTTCGACTCGACCTTTTCTAACGCTCGACCTTTCTAAAACTTTAATAGTTGGCACTTTGCCATCTTGTTAGAACTCGTCAGACAGCATCTCCACCAATAACTTAGTCTATTGACTGACGACAGTTCGGCATATCGACGTTGTTACCTCAGGACACTCGCTCTAACAACAACAATAAGCCTACTTAACAACTCGGATTTCAACTGTCGAAACCTGAATGGACGTCTTTTGGGGATATTGTATGGATCTTACTCTTAGTATCAATCGAAACACCGGCCTCAAGGGACTTACCTTTTGGGGGCAATGGGCGCTGGCACAGGGTTTTGTAGTTTCCTTGTTGTTCATTCTTGCTGAACAGCACACTGGAACAGTCGAGTTCTATTACCGCATGTGCGCAACGCTCGCCGTACTGGCCTCGGTTCCGGCTTATACGTTTAGCGGCGTGTACCGAAAAAGAGACAATTATCTGACAGGGCTGGGACGCCTGTTCATGGGTTGGTCCATGACGATGGCAGCGCTGGCCTGCATCGCGTTTATCTGTAAGGCCGATGAGCTGTTTTCCCGGCAAGTCATCCTGGGTTGGGCGGTGTACGGCTTCCTCGGTCAGGCGTTGCTTTATGCACCGCTGCATGCGTTCTCGAAGTTCTACCAGCGGTCACGTAAAAGCGAGCATAAAACCCTGATCGTCGGCACCGGTGAACTGGCGCTGGGATTGGCGAACAAGCTGAGCAACATCGAAAACCTGCCGTTGGTGGGGCTGGTCAGCAATGGTGCCCTTCCTTCCCTGGAGCCGGGCGCACCGCGCATCGTCGGTGCCCAGGAGGGCCTGCTGGACCTGATCAAAACCCATGACATTCGTCGTTTGTACATCACTCTGCCCCTGTCGGAAGCGGCAAAAATCGAAGCCATGTACGTCGATTTGCTGGATGCCAACGTTGACGTGGTCTGGGTGCCGGACTTGAACAGCCTGACGCTGCTCAATCACTCGGTGAAAGTCGTGGACGGCCTGCCGGCGATCTACTTGAACGAAAGTCCGCTGACCAGCCGGCCCACTGCTGCGTTGAGTAAAAGCCTGGTGGAAAAAAGTGTGGCCCTGCTGGCCATTATCCTGCTGAGTCCGGTTTTGCTGGTCATTGCACTGGCCGTAAAGCTCAACTCGCCCGGCCCGGTGTTCTTCAAGCAGGACCGCCATGGCTGGAACGGCAAGGTGATTCAGGTCTGGAAGTTCCGCTCCATGCGTGTGCACGATGATCACGAGGTCAAGCAGGCCAGCCGTAACGACTCGCGTATCACCGCCGTCGGACGCTTCATCCGTCGCACTTCGCTGGACGAGCTGCCGCAACTGTTCAATGTGCTGCAGGGACACATGGCGCTGGTCGGCCCGCGCCCTCACGCCGTCGCGCACAACAACTACTATTCCGGGAAAATCCTCGCCTACATGGCGCGCCATCGAATCAAACCGGGCATTACGGGCCTTGCGCAAATCAACGGTTGCCGTGGCGAGACGGACACCATCGACAAGATGCAGAAGCGTGTCGAGATCGACCTCAAGTACATCAACAACTGGTCGTTGTGGCTGGACCTGAAGATTCTGGTGAAGACGCCGTTCACGTTGTTGTCGAAGGACATCTACTGATGGATTAGGGCTGCGCAACGCAACACCGCAAGGGGACGCAAGTCCCCTTTTTCGTGGCTGTGATTCGGGAGATGGGGGTCTGCCCGGATTTCTGGATCACCAAAAGACCCGTGTGGGAGCGTGGCTTGCCGGCGAAAGTGTTGGGTCAGTCGACATCAAAGCTGAATGTGCCGACGCCTTCGCGAGCAAGCCCG
>NZ_AKJJ01000149.1:0-10554 GCF_000282395.1 Pseudomonas sp. GM55
TGGCGGGCGCCGCCAGCCAGTGGATCAGCGGCCATGCGTTGCCGTTGCTGATGGCGGCAGGGGCCTTGGGCGTGTTGATCGTAGTGTCGCGGCAGGGGGCGTTTGGTGCACTTGTCGAGCCGGCCTAAAGCATTTTCTCCAGCCCAACCGTGTTGCTCAGCCACGCATTGAAGCGCCGCCACCAACTCCCTGGCTCCTTGGTCAGGGTGTGCTTTTTCCCGTCGTCTTCGGTGGTCCAGACGATCTGATCGTTTTCCAGCTCCACCTGATAACTCAGGGCTGGCGCCATACCCTGCAGCGCCAGTTCGCGGACCCCGGCGGCCAACTCCGGACTGTCCACCAACACGCCGACTTCGGTGTTCCACAGCACCGAGCGTGGATCGAAATTGAACGAGCCGATAAAGGATTTCTGCTGGTCGAAGATCATCGCCTTGCTGTGCAGGCTGGAGTCAGAACCGCGATAGGAGTTACTGGAAAACAGATGCGGTCCGCTTCCGCCGCCGCCTTCCTCGCCGGGTTGGCGACGTAACTCGTAAAGTTTCACGCCATGTTCCAGCAGTGCCCTGCGGTAAGGCGCGTAACCGCCGTGTACCGCGGGAACGTCCGTGGCTTCCAGTGAATTGGTGAGCAAACTCACCGAAACGCCGGCGTCGGCGCGCCCGGTCAGGTACACCAGGCCTGGCTGGCCGGGGACAAAGTAGGCCGAGATCATGATCAGCTCTTTGCTGACGTTATCGAGTTCAGGTGCGAGTTGCGTGGTCAGCAGCAACTGCGGATCGGGCTCACCCTTGGCCAGTACCTTGCTCGGCGCATCCCACAATGCCTGGTTCCAGGCCCAGATCAGCTCGCGGCGCCAGATGTCCAGGCGCGGGTGCGTGGTGAAGGTCATCAGGTGTTTGTAGAGCGCGTGATCCTCTTTGCGCGTTTGCGCCAGGGACTCTTCCAGTCGGGTGCGGGTGTTTTCCAGGTCCTGGGCGGTGGGTTTACTCGACAGGAATTCGTCGATCGGCTTGCTCAGGGCGCTGTTCCAGTACTGGTCGAAACTGTGCCCGAGTTGCTCGGCAACCGGGCCGACACTGAGCATGTCGATGTCAGTGAAATTCATCTTGGTCTCGGCATCGTAATACTCGTCCCCCAGATTTCGTCCGCCGACGATGGCCATGCTGTTGTCCGCCAGCCACAACTTGTTATGCATGCGTCGATGCTGTTGCGACAGGTTGAACAGCCGGCCCACGGTACGCGTCACGCCGGTGCTGCGGCCAAGATTCAGCGGATTGAATACGCGGATCTGGATTTTCGGGTGCGCGGCGAGGGTGGCAATGACCCGGTCCAGGCCGTCGCTGGTGGTGTCGTCGAGCAGTACCCGCACCCGCACGCCCCGGTCGGCGGCCTTGAGCAATTCTTCGATCAACATGCGCGTGCTGATGCCGTCGTGCACGATGTAGTACTGCAAGTCGAGACTGCTTTGGGCGTTACGGATCAGTTCGGCACGGGCGGTGAAGGCCTCGGTACTGTCCGATAGCAGGCGAAAGCCTGATTGTCCCTTGTAAGGGGCGGCCTGCGCCTGGACCGAGCGGCCGAATGCGGAGTCTGAAGCCGGTAGCGCCTGGCTCGGTTCGCGTCGAACGTCGAAGCTGGAGCAACCGCCCAGGAGCGTGGCGAGCAGCAGAAGAGCAAGCAGGGGCTGTCTGACTCTCACGTAGGATCGTTCCGTTTGGCTGCGCAGATAGGCATATGGACGCCAATTCCCGAGTAAAAGTCAGTCGCTGAGCTGATCGGTTTCCGCCAGCAGTTTGATTGCTGTTGCGCCGACCTTGCGCACCGCGTCTTCGATCTGCGGCGTTGGCTTGGCCGCGTAGTTCATGCGCAGGCAATTGCGGTACTTGCCCGAGGCGGAAAAAATACTGCCCACGGCAATCTGTACGCCCTGGTCGTGCAGTGCTCGATTCAGTTTCAGGGTGTCGAAGCTTTCCGGCAGCTCGACCCACAGCATGAAGCTGCCTTGCGGGCGACTGGCGCGGGTGCCGGCCGGGAAGTAACGGGTTACCCAATCGATCATCATGTCGCGATTGCGCTGGTATTGCGTGCGCATCCGTCGCAAATGCGGTTCGAAGTGGCCACCTTTTAGGAATTCGGCAATGGCGATCTGCGGTTGTGGCGCGGTGGAACCCGTACTGATGTATTTCATGTGCAGCACACGTTCCAGATAACGACCCGGCGCGACCCAGCCGATGCGCAGGCCCGGCGCCAGGGTCTTGGAAAACGAACTGCACAACAGGACGCGACCGTCCTCGTCGAAGGATTTGATCGTGCGTGGACGCGGATAGGTGTAAGCCAGTTCGCCATACACATCGTCCTCGATGATCGCCACGTCAAACCGCTGCGCAAGCATCAACAACGCGCGTTTTCGCGACTCTGGCATGATGTAGCCCAGCGGGTTGTTGCAGTTGGGGGTCAACTGTATGACCTTGATCGGCCACTGCTCCAGGGCCAGTTCCAGTGCTTCGAGACTGATGCCGGTCAGCGGATCGGTGGGGATTTCCAGGGCTTTCATGCCCAGGCCCTTGAGGGTCTGCATGGCACCGTGGAAGCTCGGCGAGTCCACCGCCACAATGTCCCCCGGCTCGCAAATCGCGCGAATGCTGGTGGACAGCGCCTCATGGCATCCAGTGGTGACCACCAGATCGCTGGCACCCAGTAGGCAGCCGGAATCGAGCATCAGGCGAGCGATCTGTTCGCGCAGTTCGAGGTTGCCGTGGATGTTGTCGTAATACAGGCCGGGCATGTCCTGCCGCCGGCTGATTCGCGCCAGGTCGCGCAGCAGCGGCTTCATGGTCGGGCTGGTGATGTCCGGCATGCCGCGCCCCAATTGCACCACGTCTTTGCGCGGCACAGCGCGAATCAGTTCCAGCACCTGATCCCATTGAGAGATATCCACCGGGCGCTGGGCCGGGCGACCGACCGCCGGCAAATCCGGCAGTTCGCGGCTGGCGGGAACAAAGTACCCGGACTTGGGCCGTGGCGTGGCCAGTCCGCTGTCTTCCAGCACCCGATAGGCCTGCTGCACCGTGCTCAGGCTGACACCGTGCTCGACGCTCAGCGCCCGTACCGAGGGCAGCCGGTCACCGGGGCGATAGAAGCCCTGTTCGATACGCGTGCCGAGCAACTCGGCGAGGTTGACGTAAAGGGTCAAGGTGCAGCCTCGATAGGGATGATTCGATTGACCAGTACAGATAGGGCAAAAAATCGGGATTCAGTGGCGGAATCGGCAAATCTGTATGGATTTAATACAGACGATTTGAATCTGTAATGCTTTTTCGCGCCCACGCATCATGGAACCTCTGGCTACCCAAGTAAACAGGAGCATCCAAGATGAACGGCTTGAGCGATGTGCGGCTGACATTACACAGTCAGGAACTGGCGACAGGGCAGAACAACGGCACGCGGGAGGCGGGCATGCGTCATGCGCCGTCCGGCCTGAGTCGCTGGGACCAGTTCTGGCTTCGCCTGCACACGCGCAAGGCGTTGCTGTCGCTGACGGCCGATCAGCTCAAGGACATCGGGCTGACGCGGGAGCAGGCGCAGGAGGAGGGGCTGAAGCCTTTCTGGCGGATCTGAATGTTGCAGTGTTCTTAAGCTCTATTCGCTGGCAAGCCAGCTCCTACAAGGGTTCGCGCGCGCTGTGTAGGAGCTGGCTTGCCAGCGAAGGCGCCCTCAAAAAAGCCACAAACACATCAGACCAACTCTTTAAGCCGATGCCACAACATCCCCAACGCCAACAATGGCGAACGCAAATGCTTGCCACCCGGGAAAGTGATGTGCGGCACCCTGGCGAACAAATCAAAACCACCGCTGTGCTGGCCGCTGATGGCTTCGGCCAGCAGTTTGCCGGCCAGGTGCGTGGCATTCACGCCATGACCGGAATAGGCCTGGGCGTAGTACACGTTCGGCTGGTCCTTGAGTCGCCCGATCTGCGGCAGGCGATTGGCGCCGATGCCGATCATGCCACCCCATTGGTAATCGATCTTCACGGCGCTCAATTGCGGGAAGACATCCAGCATTTTCGGACGCATATACGCGGCGATGTCTTTCGGGTCGCGGCCCGAGTAATGGCAGGCGCCGCCAAACAGCAGGCGCCGGTCCGCCGAGAGCCGGTAGTAGTCCAGCGCCACTCGCTGGTCACAGACCGCCATGTTCTGCGGCAACAAGGCGTGGGCCTGTTCTTCGCTCAGTGGTTCGGTGGCGATGATGTAGCTGCCGGCGGGCAGGACTTTACCGCTGAGTTCCGGGTTGAGGTTGTTGAGGTAGGCATTGCAGCCCAGTACCAGGGTTTTGGCGCGCACCGACCCCTCGGCGGTATGGACTTTGACCTCGAGGCCATAGTCGATGCGGGTCACGGCCGACTGCTCGTACAGCTGGACCCCCAGTCGTTGTGCCGCTGCGGCTTCGCCCAAGGCCAAGTTCAGTGGATGCAGATGCCCCGAACCCATGTCGATCAGGCCGCCGACATAACGCGTGGAGCCGACCACGGTGTGCATCTCGTTGGCTTGCAGCAAACGGGTTTCGTAGCGATAACCCAGGCTGCGCAGTTCTTCGGCATCCTCGGCGAAACCTTCCAGGTCACGGGGTTTGTTGGCGAGGTCGCAGTAACCCCAGGTCAGGTCACAGGGGATCTGGAAGCGCTCGACCCGTTGCCGGACGATTTCCACCGCTTCCAGGCCCATGAGTTTCATTTGCCGAACACCTTCGACACCGATGACGTTGGTGAACTGATCGAGGCCGTGGCCGACGCCGCGAATCAGCTGCCCGCCATTGCGTCCACTGGCGCCCCAGCCGATTCGATGGGCTTCAAGCAACACCACACTGAGGCCGCGCTCGGCCAGCTCAAGCGCCGTGTTCAGCCCCGAAAAACCACCGCCAACCACGCAGACATCGGCCAGCACTTCGCCTTTGAGCGCTGGAAGTTCAGGCTGCGGCAGACTGCTGGCGGCGTAGTAGGAGGCGATGTGGTCCGGAGCAGGCTGCTGAGCACGAGGGTTCATGTGCGTGATCCTGGTGTTGATGTTTAGAAAATTTGACGGAGCATAAGCCGGACCTTCCCGGACGGGCAACATTGGTCGGCGGGTGCTGTCTGGATCGGGGCTTTTGCGTCAGAATCGCGCTCTATTCCGCTATTGGTCACCGCTGCAATGAGCTGCAACAGCCAGACAATTCGCACATTGCGACAACAGATTCCCTCGTTCGAGTGCGTTCCCGGCTGCCATGACTGCTGCGGGCCGGTGACCACCTCGCCCGAAGAAATGTCGCGTCTGCCGCGCAAGACCCGCGCCGAGCAGGATGCCGCCATGGAGGAACTCAACTGTGTGCATCTGGGGCCAAATGGTTGCACGGTGTATGACGAGCGGCCGCTGATCTGCCGGTTGTTCGGCACCACCAAGACCTTGCCGTGCCCCAATGGGCGCGGGCCAGTGGAGCTGATTCATCCGCGGGTGGAGAAGCAGGTGTTCGAGTACATGGCCAGTACCCGGCAGGTGTTGGTCTGACCATCGCGTGAATCAAGTCCACCGACTCGACGCAATCGTCGGAACGCCGCCCGGGGCAAGCCCGCTCCCACAGAATCGTCGCTGTACATGTGGGAGCGGGCTTGCCCGCGATGAGGCCGGTTCGGACACCGCAGATTTCAATCCGGAATCGGCAGCGTCAGGCTCTCTTTCACTTCTTCCATCACGATGTAGCTCTTGGATTCGCGCACGTGGGGCAGCTTGAGCAGGATGTCGCCCAGCAGTTTGCGGTACGAGGCCATCTCGGAAATCCGCGCCTTCACCAAGTAGTCGAAATCCCCTGACACCAGATGACACTCCAGCACATGGGGTAATTTCAGCACCGCACGTCGGAACTCTTCGAAAGTATCGCCGGATTTGTAATCCAGGCTGATCTCGACAAACACCAGCAGACTACCCTTCAGGTGCTGCGGATTGAGCCTGGCGTTGTAGCCCATGATGATCCCTTCGCGCTCCAGACGCCGGACCCGCTCAGTGCAGGGCGTGGTCGAGAGCCCGACCTTCTCCCCAAGCTCGGTAAAGGAAATCCGCCCGTCCGCTTGCAGGATCCGCAGGATGTTGCGGTCGATCTTGTCCAGCTCACGTTTGGTCTGAGTGTTGGTACGCATAGGGGATGCGCCTCCGTGAAAAGGGTTTTTGCCGAGAATTGTCGCCAAATATAGGCGCTTATATAGTGAAAAGCACTGGCAAATCTTTTTTACACTGCGCGCATCTGAAGCTCTGAATAACAAACGTCAGCGGTTAGCCGCGATGAGGGATATGAAAATGCGCGTTATGGTCTTGGGTAGCGGCGTCATCGGTACCACCAGTGCTTATTATCTGGCCCGTGCCGGGTTTGAAGTGGTGGTGGTGGACCGGCAGCCGGCCGCTGCCATGGAGACCAGTTTCGCCAACGCCGGGCAGGTCTCGCCGGGTTATGCCTCGCCGTGGGCTGCACCGGGTGTGCCACTCAAGGCCATCAAGTGGCTGTTGCAGCGCCATGCTCCCCTGGCAATCAAGGCCACTGCCGACCTCGACCAGTACCTGTGGATGGCACAGATGCTGCGCAACTGCACCGCCAGCCGTTACGCGGTGAACAAGGAGCGCATGGTCCGTCTGTCCGAGTACAGCCGTGACTGCCTCGATGAGCTGCGCCTGGAGACCGGCATTGCCTATGAAGGCCGCAGCCTCGGCACCACCCAGCTGTTCCGCACCCAGGCCCAGCTCGACGGCGCAGCGAAAGACATCGCCGTGCTGAAAGAGTCCGGCGTGCCGTTCGAACTGCTCGACCGCGAAGGCATTGCCCGCGTTGAACCGGCGCTGGCCAGCGTCACGGACATTCTCGCCGGCGCCCTGCGCCTGCCGAACGACCAGACTGGCGACTGCCAGATGTTCACCACCAAGCTCGCCGAGATGGCCGCGAACCTCGGTGTGCAATTCCGTTTCGACCAGGACATTCAGCGCCTCGATTTCGCCGGTGACCGCATCAACGGCGTGTGGATTGACGGCAAGCTGGAAACCGCCGATCGCTACGTGCTGGCCCTGGGCAGCTACTCGCCACAGATGCTCAAGCCGCTGGGGATCAAGGCACCGGTGTATCCGCTCAAGGGTTACTCCCTGACGGTGCCGATCACCAACCCGGCGATGGCCCCGACCTCGACCATTCTCGACGAGACCTACAAGGTCGCGATCACCCGTTTCGATAACCGCATCCGCGTCGGTGGCATGGCTGAAATTGCCGGTTTTGACCTGTCGCTGAACCCGCGTCGACGCGAAACCCTGGAGATGATCGTCAACGACCTTTATCCTCAGGGCGGCGATCTGGCCCAGGCCAGCTTCTGGACCGGTCTGCGTCCGACTACGCCGGACGGTACCCCGATTGTCGGTGCCACCCCGTTCAAGAACCTGTTCCTGAACACCGGTCACGGCACGCTGGGCTGGACCATGGCCTGTGGCTCCGGTCGCTTGCTGGCTGACCTGATGGCCAGGAAAAAGCCGCAGATCAGCGCCGAAGGCCTCGATATTTCCCGTTACGGCAACAAAACCCAGGAGCCTGCAAAGCATGTCAGTCCAGCGCCAGCTCACCAATGAGCGCATGAGTCAGATCGTCACCCATAACGGCACGGTTTACCTGGCCGGACAGGTCGGCGATGACATGAACGCCGGGATTGAACAGCAGACCCGCGAAACCCTGGCCAACATCGAGCGTTTGCTCGATCTGGCCGGCACCGACAAAAACAATCTGCTGTCGGTGACGATTTACCTGAAAGACATCGACGCGCATTTCGAAGGCATGAACGCAGTGTGGGACAAGTGGCTGCCAAAAGGCGTCGCCCCGGCTCGTGCCACCGTTGAAGCGAAATTGTGCGAACCGGAAATCCTGGTCGAGCTGTCGGTTGTCGCCGCTCTGCCATAAGCCTGTCAGAAAAGATCCCTCTCCCGGTGCTGTTGGTGGTTCACGCTGTCAGCCAGTGCCGGTTTTTTTTCCCGATAACCCGACCAGAAGTCTGCCGCCATGCGTCCTGCCCGTGCCCTGATCGACCTTCAAGCCCTGCGTCACAACTACCGGATTGCCCGTGAACTCACGGGGGCCAAGGCCCTCGCGGTGATCAAGGCCGATGCCTATGGCCATGGCGCGGTACGTTGCGCCCAGGCACTGGAAGCCGAGGCGGATGGATTTGCCGTGGCCTGCATCGAAGAGGCGTTGGAACTGCGGGCGGCGGGTATTCGTGCGCCGATTCTGCTGCTGGAAGGCTTTTTCGAAGCCGACGAGCTGGCGCTGATCGTCGAGCATGATTTCTGGTGCGTGGTGCATTCGCTGTGGCAGCTTGAAGCCATCGAAAAAGCGGCGTTGAGCAAGCCGATCACCGTGTGGCTGAAGCTTGATTCGGGTATGCATCGCGTGGGGCTGCACCCCGCGGATTATCAAGCGGCCTATCAACGGCTGCTGGCCAGCGGCAAGGTCGCGAAAGTGGTGCTGATGAGCCACTTTGCGCGTGCCGACGAACTGCACGAACAGGCCAGCACTGAACAGGTGGCAGTATTTGAAGCAGCGCGTAGGGGCTTGTCCGCCGAGGTCAGCCTGCGTAACTCGCCGGCGGTGCTCGGTTGGCCGCAGATTCCGAGCGATTGGGTGCGCCCGGGCATCATGCTCTATGGCGCCACGCCGTTCGAAGAGGCCAACGAAGTGGCCGCACGCCTGCAACCGGTGATGACCCTTGAGTCGAAAGTGATCAGTGTCCGCGAACTGCCGGCTGGCGAGCCAGTCGGTTACGGCGCCAGGTTCATCACGCCCAAACCGATGCGTATTGGTGTGGTGGCCATGGGTTACGCCGATGGCTACCCGCGTTTGGCACCGACCGGCACCCCCGTGCTGGTTGCCGGGCAGCGCAGCCAGTTGATCGGCCGGGTGTCGATGGACATGCTGTGCATCGACCTGACCGATGTGCCGCAGGCCGGTCTCGGTTCGACCGTCGAGTTGTGGGGCAAAAACATCCTCGCCAGCGATGTTGCCATGGCTGCCGGCACGATTCCCTACCAGATTTTCTGCAACCTGCGCCGAGTGCCACTGCTCTATTCCGGGGCTTAGTAAGCAAGGCTCCAGACCGGAAGTCGCCTCGCTGAGCAGGATTCAGGTCAAGGTGTTGTAAATACTGAACGCTGTCGCCATGATAACGCTCACTATTCCAACATTCCTGAATCCTGGAGGCGCTAGCTTTGGACGTCGGTGAACGACTGCAATCCATCCGTAGGCTCAAAGGCCTTTCCCAGCGTGAACTCGCCAAACGGGCGGGGGTCACCAACAGCACGATTTCGATGATCGAAAAGAACAGCGTGAGCCCTTCGATCAGTTCGCTGCGCAAGGTGCTGGGCGGGATTCCCATGTCCATGGTCGAGTTCTTTTCCGAAGAAATCCTGCAGGAAAAACCGACTCAGATCGTCTACAAGGCCAATGAGCTGATCGACATTTCCGATGGCGCCGTGACCATGAAACTGGTCGGCCGGGCGCATCCGAGCCGCGCTATCGCATTTCTCAATGAAATCTACCCGCCAGGCGCCGACACCGGTGACGAGATGCTCACCCATGAGGGTGAGGAAACCGGCATCCTGGTCGAAGGAAAACTGGAACTGGTGGTCGGTCTCGAAACTTTTGTCCTCGAAGCCGGCGATAGCTACTACTTTGAAAGTACCAAGCCACACCGTTTCCGGAATCCGTTCGATGTGCCGGCGCGACTAATCAGCGCAGCCACGCCAGCGAATTTCTAAGAAAAGAGGCGTCCTGCCAGCATCGCAGAGGCGCCCGGGCTGTTTTTCCGTCGCGGCCTAAGACCCCTCCGACTTTGGGGTTGTTTCAGTGCGACGGGCTTACCGCTATACTTGCGCCCGCCTGCGAACCGTGGCCGTAGGCGTGACTAGCCACCATTGAGGGTGAACGCGTGAACCTAATTATGAAAATGCTGGCTGCACCAGCAACCGTATTGGCCCTATGGGCTGTCAGTATCAGCGCTCAAGCTGCGACCAACGACGATATCGCCAAACGCCTTGAACCGGTCGGTCAAGTCTGTGTTCAGGGTAAAGAGTGCAAGGGCATGGAAGTGGCCACTGCCGCTGGCGGCGGTGGTGGTGCGAAAACCCCGGATGAGGTGATTGCAAAACATTGCAACGCTTGCCACGGTTCAGGCTTGTTAGGCGCACCGAAAATCGGTGATGCCGCCGCCTGGAAAGACCGTGCCGATCACCAGGGCGGCCTCGACGGCATCCTGGCCAAAGCCATTACCGGTATCAACTCGATGCCGCCTAAAGGCACCTGCGCCGACTGCTCCGACGCCGAGCTCAAAGGCGCCATCCAGAAGATGTCCGGCCTGAAGTAAGCCTGAGTCTTCCTGCTGAAAAGCCGCTTTCGAGCGGCTTTTTTGTGCCCGCGATTCCTGTAGGAGCGAGCTTGCTCGCGAAGAACCTGAGAGCACCGCGGGGTGCCAGGTTTCCAGCGTTATCGTTGACGACCATCGCGAGC
>NZ_AKJJ01000150.1:0-62295 GCF_000282395.1 Pseudomonas sp. GM55
GCTCGCTCCTACAGGGGATTGGTGGTGTTTATCAGGCCGGATAATTGGCCCGCAACGCCTCAAGCCCACCCTGATAGATGCCGGTAAACAACGCCACCACTTCCTCGTTGCTCACACCCACCGGTTCGAACCGACCGGACCAGGTTACCCGCGCGCCCTCGCCTTGCGCTTCAACCTTGATCGTCGCCAGATAATCAGTCGCCGGAAAGGGTGCCTGCAAAATCGAGTAGCTGTAGGTTTGGCCCGCGTTGTCGAAGGCTTGCAGGCGTTCGATGACCACCGCACCGTCCGCCGTTTGCAGGCTGCGCACGCGCCCGCCTTCGCTGAGCTCGCTCCTGGGAATGAACGGCAGCCAGTCCGGCAGCGAGTTGAAACCGCCAATCAATTGCCAGACCTGTTCGGCCGATGCCGGGATGTCGATGCAGGCTGATGCAGTTGCCATGAAATGCTCTCTCCAATCAATAAGGTTCAGATGGCCAGGCTGTCGACGACACCGCCGTCGACCCGCAAGGCAGCACCGGTGGTGGCCGAGGATAACGGCGAAGCGATGTAGGCCACCAGGTTCGCCACTTCCTCGACATCCGCTACCCGCTGGATGATCGACGTTGGCCGGGCGCTGCGCACGAAGGCGTCGGCTTCTTCGCGAACGCTGCGCCCCGATTCGGCAGTGGCGTCCTTGAGCATCTGCTCCACGCCGTCGGTCAATGTCGGCCCCGGCAGGATCGCATTGACCGTCACCCCGGTGCCCGCGAGCCGCTTGGCCAGCCCATGGGACACCGCCAGGTTGGCGCTTTTGGTCACGCCGTAGTTGAGCATGTCGGCCGGTATCGCGATCCCGGATTCCGAAGACAGGAAAATCACCCGCCCCCAACCCTGTTTGACCATGTCCGGCACGTAATGCCGGGACAGGCGCACACCGGAGATTACGTTGATCTCATAGAACCGCGTCCACTCGCTGTCGGGGGTGTCAAAGAAATCAACCGCGTTGTAGATCCCCAGGTTGTTCACCAGGATGTCGGCCCGTGGCTCGGCGGCGAACAGTTTTTCCGCACCTTCGAGCGTTCCGAGATCGGCAGTCAGCCCACGCAATTGAGCACCCGGCACCTGCTGGCGAATGCTCGCCAGCGCCTGCTCGACCTTGGCCGTCTCGCGGCCGATCACGACCACCGTGGCGCCGGATTCGGCCAGCGCCTTGCTGATGCCCAGGCCGATGCCGGCGGTGCTGCCGCTGACTATGGCGAGCTTTCCAGTCAGATCGATTTTCATACTCATGCTCCAATGATCGGCAAAGGTGCGCGCTCGGACACCAGTTTCGCTTCGCGCATTGCTTGCCAGAAGGCTGCTGGGATCACCGCTGACAGCGCGGCGACATCTTCGACAATCCGCTCAGGGCGGCTGGAACCGGGGATCACCGCCGCAACGGCGGGGTTAGCCAACGAGAACTGCAATGCAGCCGCCTTGATATCAACACCATGGGCCGTCGCGATACGTTTGATCTGCTCGACCTTGCTGATGATCGCCGGGCTGGCCTTCTGGTATTCGAAGTGTGCGCCACCGGCCAGAATGCCCGAGCTGTAAGGACCGCCGACCACGATCTCGACGTTCTGCGCCAGGGCGGCGTCCATCAAACGCTGCAAGGCACGATCATGGTCGAGAAGAGTGTAGCGACCCGCCAGCAGAAAACCGTCCGGCTGCGCCTCGCTCAGATCAAGGGTCAGCTCACAGGGCTCAACCTTGTTCACGCCAAGGCCCCAGCCCTTGATCACGCCTTCCTCACGCAGGCGGGTCAGCACTTTGAAGGCACCGGTACGAGCCTGGTTGAAGTACTCCAGCCATTGATCGCCGTAGAAATCCTGGGCGATGTCATGCACCCAGACGATGTCCAGGCGATCGGTCTGCAGCCGCTTGAGGCTGTCCTCGATCGAACGCAGGGTCGCGTCGGCGCTGTAGTCGTTGACGATCCTGTTCGGGCGGCCGTGTTCGAACACCCCGCTCTTCTCGCCCAGGTCACGGGCAGCGGCGTCTTCGACTTCATCGAGAATCACCCGGCCGACCTTGCTGCTGAGCACATAGTCGTCACGGTTGTAACGCGACAGTGCGGCGCCAAGGCGAATCTCCGACAGGCCCGAGCCGTAGAACGGCGCTGTATCGAAGTAACGCACGCCGGCATCCCAGGCGGCGTGAACGGTGGCTTGCGCTTCTTCCTCGGCAATGGCGCGGAACATGTTGCCCAAAGGGGCGGTGCCGAAACCCAGCGCGCCGGGCAGTTTGTCTTTCAAGCTCATGGGGAATCCTCTTGAACGTCTGGTAAACCTGTAGGAGCCGGCTTGCTGGCGATGGCGCTGGAACAGTCGACACAGGTATCGCTTGACGAACCGCTATCGCCAGCAAGCCGGCTCCTACAGAGAACGGTGCTTTTGCCTGACCGCTGAGCAGATCCTAGATTGCGGTGATCGGACCGTCCAAGACATAATGTGCAGCACTTGAGTCCCTACAGGTCTGACATGATCGACATCCGCCAATTGCGCTACTTCGTCGCCGTCGCCGAGGAAGAACACGTCGGGCGCGCCGCCGAACGCCTGCACATTTCCCAGTCGCCCCTGAGCCGGCAGATCGCCCAGCTCGAAGAACGCCTGGGCCTGACCCTGTTCGAGCGCAGCCAGCAACGCATCCGCCTGACCCGCGACGGCCAGACCTTCCTCGCCGAAACCCGCGCCCTGCTGACCCACGCCAATCGCCTGGAATCTCTCGGCAAGCGTCTGGGGCGTGGCGAAGAAGGCGGTTTGTGCATCGGCTACATCGAAAACGCCATGCATGCCGGCGTGCTGCCCAATGCCTTGCGCGTGTTGCGGGTCGACCGGCCGAACGTACATGTGGCGCTGTACAACCTCAGCTCGACCGAACAGCTCGAAGGCTTGCGTCAGCGTAGTCTGGATATTGCGCTGGTCAGCGAACCGCCGGCCGAAGACGATCCGGACCTGTTGGGCTTTCAGGTGCTGGACGACCCGATGCTGCTGGCCCTGCCCGAGCACCATCGGCTGGCGCAGCAACCCGTGCTGACCCCGGCCGACCTCGCCGACCAGGAATGGATCGGCGTGCAGCACCGGCAGAACGCCAGTTGCCACGACGACTTCGTCAGCGCCTGCATCCGCGCCGGCTTCACCCCGGATATCCGCATGGAGGCCACCGAACCCTTCACCGCACTGGGGCTGGTCGCATCGGGGCTGGGCATCGCGATGATCCAGAAGGGCCTGAGCCGCAACGCCCCACCGGGGGTGGTGCTGCGGGAGGTGCCGTGGATTTCCTTCACCACGCCATTGTGGGCGGCGTGGCACCGGATCAACCTGCGGCCACTGGTAGAGACGTTCAGGAAGGTGCTGACGGAGCCGGACTCACTACATAAAACTGTAGGAGCGAGCTTGCTCGCGATGAGGGAGTGTCAGTAAACGGTGATGTGCCTGATACACCGCTATCGTCGGAACGCCGCCCGGAGCAAGCTCGTTCCCACAGGTTGCACGTCCTTCCAGAACGTTTGATGCTTAACTGAGAAGACCCCAAACCCCAGCGAGCCCTCCACCATGAACCGCAACGACCTGCGCCGCGTGGACATGAACCTGCTGGTGATTTTCGAAACCCTGATGTTCGAGAAGAACCTGACCCGGGCCGGGGAAAAACTGTTCCTCGGCCAGCCTGCTGTCAGCGCGTCGCTGGCAAAGTTGCGCGATCTGTTCGACGACCCGTTGCTGGTGCGCAACGGACGAACCCTGGAGCCGACCCCGAGGGCATTGCAGATTCTCAAGGAATTGCAGCCGGCGATGGACACCATTTCCGGTGCGGTCAGCCGGGCCAAGGATTTCGAGCCCTCCACCAGTCGCGACGTGTTTCGCATCGGCCTGTCCGACGACGCCGAATTCGGGCTGTTTCCGCCGCTGCTCAAGCAGATTCGCGAGGAGGCGCAGAACGTCGTGGTGGTGGTGCGCCGGGTGAATTTCCTGCTGATGTCGTCGATGCTGGCCAGCGGCGAGATTTCCGTCGGCATCAGCTACACCACGGAATTGCCGGCCAACGCCAAGCGCAGGAAATTGCGCGACTTGAGTGTGAAGATCCTGCGCGGCGATGACCGTCCCGGCCCGTTGACCCTGGACGAGTTCTGCGAACGCCCCCACGCGCTGGTGTCGTTTTCCGGGGATCTGAGCGGCGCCATCGACAACGACCTGGCACGGATCGGCCGTTCGCGCCGGGTGGTGCTGGCGGTGCCACAGTTCGCGGGGTTGCGGGCCTTGCTGGCGGGTACTGACTTGCTCGCCACCGTGCCGGACTACGCGGCCAGTGCGTTGATCGAAGGCAGCAGTCAGTTACGGGCGGACGATGCACCCTTTGATATCAACCTGTCCGAACTGTCGATGGTGTGGAACGGGGTCAACGATAACGATCCGGCAGAACGCTGGTTGCGCTCGAAAATTGTACAGCACATGGCGGTTCCACTACCGGCACGTTGACCGGGCGGAACAGGAACGGCTCGGACTCGCGCAGGTACACCGGCATGTCGGTGACCGGTGGCATGGCCGGGATCTCGAAGTACATCTGCACCACCCAACCACGGTGATAACTGGCATGGTTGACCACGTGCATCAACATCGCGCCGGCGCTCATGACGCCGCTTTCGCCCGAGACAAAGGTGAATTCCACAAGTTTGTCCAGAGAGGCATCGGTTTGCCGGGCGCTCCAGTCGCAATACCAGCGATCGATCTCTTTTTGCGCCATGTGCAGTTCGGACAGATCGGCATGCAGCAGATCGTGTGAAGTCTTGAAGTTATGCCCCCGGCCTTCAAGGTGCGCCCGCCAGATGCAATCCACCACATAGACATGATTGAGAGTGCCGATCATGTTTTTGAACACCGACACCCGTTCTTTTTTGACTTCGCCTGGAGGGAGCGCCGCAAGGCTGTCAAACAGGCGCTGATTGGCCCAGCGTTTGTAATCGGCCAGCAGACAGGCAGTGCGTACGGTGATCATCAGAGTTCTCCGATGGCAGTAAGCGCACTCCCTAGCATAGACCCGATGCCCGCAAGGCAGCGCCAGCCCTGATCATCGGTCGTTCAGGCGCGCCACCACCCGCTCGGCGAGCGCCAGGCAACTGGTCAGCCCCTGTGACTCGATGCCGAACAGACTCACCAGCCCTAGCACACCATGTTCGGCGAATCCGCTGATGAGAAAATCGGCGGCCGGCCCGAAGCGCGCCTGCCCGCCCAGGTCGAGCGTCATGTGCACACCCAGTCCCGCACTCTCCGGGGCCGGATACACCAGATGGCGAAACGGCGCCCGGCCGCTGAAACTGAAATGACTGCCCTTGCAAAAATGCGCCCGGGGAATGAATGGCGCCGACAGACCGACGACGCCCGCCCCGATCACCACGCTTTGAATATCGACGTTCAACGGCCTGCCTCCCTCTTGCCCCGTTCCTCGCTGCGGATAGTCGATCAGGCTGGAGAAAATCGCCAGCGGCAAGGCCATGAACTCATCGCTCCATACGCAGAGTCGGCAGCGCCAGGGAACTCTCGGGGACCGCCGTGCATCCTAAATTATGTGGGACTTCCCTTATGCTTCATGCTGTCGGAGGACACCGTCATGCGCCGCATGTTTATCATTTCTACTCTGCTACTTTGTTTGCCCGCAGGTTCCGCTCTGGCCAAAGTGGATGCCGAAGATATCGCCACCTCGGCCGGGGTTTCCGCCTCGCTGTACTCGACGTTCAAAGACGACAAACTCGTGATTCCCGCCCGGGATGACGCCTCCAGCTTCGTCGCCAGCGGCGGTGCGATTCGTGGTGCCTATCTGGAGGCGGTGTTGAAAAAGATCCGTCAGGACAATCCTGCCCTCAACAACGCAAGCGACGAAGACCTGGCCCGCGCCATTCTCGTCCAGGATGGCGTTGCCGCCGATCACTGAAGATCGTCATCGCCAGTAGTGGGGCTTGTGACACCGGGATAGCGTTTGCGGCCCTACCTGGCGTGCGTGCCATTGGACAAGCGTGCCCACCCGGCCACCAGTTGCGCGTTGATACTCACCCCACCGCACACCACGATCACCACGTCATTGGCGTCGGCAATCGCCGGGTGATCCAGGTAGGCAATCGCCAATGAAACGCCGCACGCCGGCTCGACCAACTGACGCAAGTCATTGGCGTAACGCACCACGCCCATGATCGCCTCATCATCGCTGAGCACCACACACTCATGGGGGAATTCGCCGATGTGCTTGACCGGCCAGGTGGCCACTTGTGCGGCGCCCAGGGACGTGGCGACAGTGTCGATTTTCGGCAATCTGACCGGGTGCCCGGCCGCCACCGCCGCGGCGAACGACGCCGCGCCTTCGGTTTCGCAGGCAACGATGCGGCAATCGGTGCGCCGATGACGAATCAGGCCGGTGAGCAGCCCCGCCAGCAAGCCACCGCCGCCCACCGATGTCACCAGCACATCCACTGGCGGGCAGTCTTCAAGGATTTCATCGACCATGGTGCTGTGCCCTTCCCACAATACCGGGTGGTCGAAGGCCGGCACGAATTCAGTGCGCGGGTCCTGGGCGAGTTCCCGTGCCCGTTGATTGGCTTCGTCCCAGACCTTGCCGTGCACGATCACCTCGGCACCGGTATTGCTGATCCGCGCCCGGGTGCTCTGCGGGGTGGTGTGCGGCACCACGATGCATGCCTTGAGCCCCAGGCATGCAGCGGCCATGGCCGTGGCCAGTCCCGCGTTACCGCCGGAGGGACAGACCACCTTGCGCTTGCCCTGCTGCGCCGCCCGGCTGCACAGCAAGCCAATGCCGCGTATTTTGAACGAGCCGCCAGGTTGCAGGTTTTCCAGTTTCAGCCAGATACGGCGGGTCGGGGTCGACAGGCCAGGGTGCAGGATCAAAGGCGTTCGGATGTGAAGCATATGGGCTCCTGTTACACGCCACCGGCTCGTCGAGCTTGCGCAAGCCGGTGGTGAACGGTCCTCTCTCCCAAGCTTAGTTCACCCCGCCTCGGGGCGACCGCTTCAGCGATAGCGCGGCGCCGGCGCGGAGTTGCCAAACAACCCGGACAGCGTCTGCCGCTGAGCTTCGTAACGGTCCCACTGGCTGGCATCGTGCAAGCCCGGGATGGTCACCACTTCGCCGGCCGCCAGGCCAACGAGCGCGGCGTCGACCATGTCTTCGGCCGACATCACGATTTCCTGCGGCAGGTTTTCCACCGGGTTGCCGGCCTCGCTCCAGAAATCAGTGGCGGTCGCCCCCGGCAACACAGCCTGGATGCGTACGCCTTTGTCCGCCAGTTCATGCTGCATCGACTGGCTCAGGCTCAAGACGAACGCCTTGGTCCCGCCGTACACGCCGTTGAGGATCTCCGGGGCGATGGCGACGATGGAGGCGATATTGATCACGGTGCCAGCGCCCCGGGCGACGAAGCCCGGTACCACGGCATAAGCCAGGCGCATCAATGCCGTCACGTTGAGGTTGATCATCGCCTCCATGTCATCCACGGGACTTGCAAGCAGCGGCATGACGCCACCGACCCCAGCGTTGTTGACCAACAGGGTGATGCTGGCATCGTTGCGCAGGATCTGTTCGACCCGCAGCGAATCCGCCTTGTTCTTCAGGTCGGCGACAACCACCTCCACGGTGCGCCCGGTCTGGTCGCTCAAATGATTGGCCAGGGCATTGAGCCTGGCCCGGCTGCGGGCCACCAGAATCAGGTTGTAACCCTGCCGGGCGAGGCGATCGGCATACACCGCGCCAATGCCCGAAGAAGCGCCGGTGATCAGTGCAGTACCTTTGGATGAGAGCGCCATGGTGCAATTCCTCTACGGTGAGGCGAGAGATTCGCCGGGTGCAGACCGTTATAAAGGGACTTACGGCCGTCTTAAATGACGTTTAAAGTACGTTTTTCGGACATGACCATTTGAGGGCAGTTCCATGATCAACGTGGCGTTCGTGGTTTTCGAGGGTTTCCAGTCCATGGCACTGGCCGCCATGCCGGTGTTCGAGTACGCCAATTTCAGTGCCGCAGAGACGCTGTATGACGTGCGCGTGCTGTCCGAAAACGGCCACACCCTGCGTGCCTCCGGCGGCTTGAGCGTCGGCACCGAGGCATTCGACGGGCGCGTGTTCGACACGGTGATCGTGGTCGGCGGTGACTCGATCATCGAACAGGCGCCCGAGGCCGTGCTGGGCTACCTGCGGGCCAGTATCAACACGGCACGCCGTACGGCGTCGATCTGCTCCGGGGCGTTCGTCATGGCCCAGGCCGGCTTGCTCGACGGGCGGCGGGCCACCACCCACTGGGCTTACGCCCGGGAACTGCAGGCACGGTTTCCGGCGATCAAGGTCGAGGCCGATCGCATCTATGTGATCGACGGTTCGATCTGGACCTCCGCCGGCATGACGGCGGGCATCGACCTCGCCCTGGCCATGGTGGAAAAGGACCACGGCGCCGAGCTGGCCCGGGCCGTGGCGCAGAAACTGGTGATGTATCACCGCCGCGCCGGCGGCCAATCGCAGCACTCGGCGTTGCTGGAGCTGGCGCCGAAATCCGATCGTATTCAAACCGTGCTCGGCTACGCCCGGGAACACCTCGCCCAGCCACTGTCGGTGGAGCTATTGGCGCAAGTGGCCAACCTCAGCCCCCGGCAATTCAGCCGGGCATTTCGCGCCGAAACCGGGCAATCGCCAGCCAAGGCCATCGAGAACCTGCGTCTGGAAGCGGCGCGACAGCTGCTTGAACGCGGACGCCTGACTCTCGACCAGATCGCCCTGGAAACCGGATTCACTGACCGCCGTCGCATGCGCGAAACGTTCCTGCGGGTGTTCGGGCAACCGCCGCAGGTGATTCGGCGCAATGCGAGAGCGGAGGTGTTTGCGTAGGAGCCGGCTTGCTGGCGATTGCCTCTGAGGTCTGTGTCGTATCTTCAAACGCCTTCGCTGGCAAGTCGGAACGCCGCACCGCAGCTCCTACAATGAAGGGAGGCACTTTCGCGTGTGAGGCACTTATGAAACTCTCCGCCAGACTGGCGTTTTTCGCCGTTGTCAGCACCCTCGCCTACCTTGGCCTGGCGATCTGGGGACTGGGTGGTTTCGCGGCTTATTTCAGCCACGGCTCACTGGTCGTCGTTGCCTTGGCCACCCTGATCATGGCCGTCGTATCACTGTTCAGCGAGGTCAACCTGAGTTCGGGAGAACGCGAAGACCGGGCCAATCGCTGGGTCCTTCCGGCGTTCGGCGTGATCGGTGTGCTGAGCGGCTTTCTGCCGGCCTATACCGACCGCATCGACTTCTGGACTTTCGGTGGTGAAGGCGTGCGCTGGCTCGGGGCGCTGCTGTTCATCGTGGGCGGCGTGCTGCGGTTGTGGCCCATATTTGTGCTGGGCAAGCGCTTCAGCGGGCTGGTGGCGATCCAGCCGGGGCATCGACTGGTCACCGAGGGTATTTACCGCAACCTGCGCAACCCCAGTTATCTGGGGATGATGGTCATCGCCGTGGGCTGGGCGCTGGCGTTTCGCTCAAGCACAGGTCTGCTGCTGGCAGCGTTGACCTTGATCCCGCTGATTGCCCGGATTCATTCGGAAGAGGCCCTGCTGAGGGCGCAGTTCGGCAGCGAATACGAAGCCTATTGCGCCCACTCCTGGCGGCTGGTTCCCGGACTTTACTGACTGGAACACTGCTCCCCTGTGGGAGCGGGCTTGCCCGCGATTGCGGTCTGTCAGTCAACTTATTGTGGGATTTGCCGACGTCATCGCGGGCAAGCCCGCTCCCACAGGGTTTGATGTTGCTTACACGGATTTCAATCGAATCGAACCATCGATATCCACCTGAACCCGGACCAACTCATAACCCGCCAACGTCGCATGCAAGGTCCTGATCGGCTGCTCATGGGTCGCCGTGACAATCATCACGTCCGCCCCCGCCGCCTCGGCCGCCAGAATCCCCACCGTGGCGTCCTCAAAAATCAGACACTGCTCAGGCTCGACACCCAGGCGTTGGGCCGCGAGCTTGTACCCCGCAGGATCGGGTTTGCCAGCCGTGACGTCCTCGGCAGTCACCAGTACCTCAGGCTCTGGAATCCCCGCCGCCGCCATCCGCCGCAACGCCAGCTCCCGCGGGGCGGAAGTGACGATGGCCCACTGTTTGACTGGCAAAGACCGCAGGAACTTCGCCGCGCCAGCCACTTCGAATACCCCGTCGACATCCTCGATTTCCGCTTCGGTAATCCACGCGGCTTCGGCCTCGGCATCCACCCCGGGTAACCCCAGACGGCTGATGGTGTCGATGGCGCGGGCGCCGTGAATGGTCGGCAGGAAGCTGTCGACATCGACGCCATGGCGCACGGCCCAGGTTGTCCAGACTCGCTCGGCGGCGGCAATGGACGTCAGGACGGTGCCGTCCATGTCGAACAGAAAGGCACGGTAAGTCGAGTTGAAAACAGAGTGATCAGCCAAGGAAAGGAACCTCGCAGGTGCCGGACGGATTTGCCCGGCAATGTAGCATCTCCCGCGAGTCAGTTGAGTCGTCTGGATTTGAAGGTCTCGCCTACGCAATCGAGCAGCCCGCCGATCATCCAGGGCTTCTTGATGAAAGAGACCCTGTGCCGCACGCCTGAACTTTCGGGGGTTTCGAAACCGGACATGATCATGATCGGCTTGTCCGGCCAGCGATCGCCGAACTGGTTGGCCAGGTCCGCGCCATTGAGTGTGCCGGGCATGCTGATGTCCGTCAGTAGCATGTGCACCTGCGGCGCATGCTGTTCCAGATAGATCACTGCCGCGTCGGCACTGATTTGCGGCTCGACGACAAACCCCTCCTCCTGAAGAATCTCACACAGAAACTCCAGGATCAGCGGGTCGTCCTCAACCACCAGGATCAACCCGCCAGGAAGATCTCCACCCGCCGTCGGTGCTCGACTCATGACCGTGCCGCTCCCTGATTGCCTCTATGAATTCGCGGGCTGTAATCCGCTACCTAAAAGGTATGAGCAGCGGACTCGGCGTAAATTCATTTTTGATGCAGCCAGGTGGCCGATCCGGGTTTTGTAGCGCCCTTTAGGGCACTGTCGCTGGCAAGCCAGCTCCTACGGCGATCTGTGGTGCTCACAAAATCACTGTGGGGTATTTCGGTTGTCCGGGATTACGGCGACATCGCGTCCTTTTTCATCGCGTCTTTGCTCATGCTGTCCTTGGACATCGCATCTTTTTTCATGGCGTCCTTGGACATTGCATCCTTGGACATGCTGTCCTTGGACATCGAATCGGTCTTCTTCATCGCGTCTTTTTTCATCGCATCCTTGGACATGGCGTCTTTGGACATCGAATCCTTGCTCATGCTGTCGTTGCTCATGGTGTCAGCTGCGAACACAGAGGCAGCGCCAACGGCCAGGCACATGGACAGTACAACGGTGGTCAACTTTTTCATGATGAATCTCCTTGGAGCACGGGTTTGCGGACGGTGAATGTTTCGCACGCTCATCAACTGCCACCAAACCAGTTGTAGCCCTGGTCTTCCCAGAAGCCGCCGCTGTAGGTGTTGCTGACGAAAATCGCCTGAATGTGTTTGGGGTTCTTGTAGCCCAGCTTGGTGGGCATGCGCAGCTTCATCGGGAAGCCGTACTGGCGCGGCAGCACCGCGCCGTCATACGTCAGCGCCAGCAGGGTTTGCGCATGCAGCGCAGTGGCCATGTCAATGCTGGTGTAGTAGTCGTCGGCGCATTTGAAACCGACGTACCTGGCATCGGTGTCGGCGCCGATGCGCTTGAGGAAATCACTGAAACGCACGCCGCCCCAACGGCCGATCGCACTCCAGCCTTCGACGCAAATGTGCCGGGTGATCTGCTCGGTCTGCGCCATGGCGCGCAGTTCCTCGAGGCGCCAGCTGCGCTTGTCGGCGACCAGGCCAGTGACTTCCAGGCGATAGCTCTGCTCCTCCACCGTCGGCGCTTCGTCGATACTGTAGTAGGCATTGAAGGGAAACGGCCGTGTGATCATCGACTCGGGATAGGTCGGCGCCATCGCATTGGGGTTGAACAACCAGCCCTGGACCCGATCGTTGAAGCGCGACATGGACGACAGCGCAGTCTCGACGCTGTCGTTGTCGGTGATGTTGCAGCCGGACAACATGGCCACGCCACCGAGGGTCAGGCCGCGCAGCAGGAACGAGCGGCGCGAGCGGTCTTCGATTTGCGGGGCAAGGATCTTGCGGGCGTCGGCCAGGATCGAAGCCTCGTCCAGCCCGGGTACCTGAATGCGCTTTTTCATACCTGCTCCTTGCGGCCGACGATCATGGCCAACAGCGTTTTCGGAACCAGCGCGACCATCACCAGATGCACCGCCACAAAGGCCACCAACAACGCCATGGCGAAGAAGTGCACGCGGCGCGCGCCTTCGTAACCGAACAGCAATTCACGCAACAGCGGGAACTGCACTGACTTCCACAACACCAGGCCGGAAAGCACCAGCAACGTGATGTCGACCATCACGAACAGGTAAGCGACACGTTGCACCTGGTTGTAATGACTGAGGTCGGCGTGCTCGAGTTTTCCGCGCAGGGCGGCCCACAGGTCGTGCAGCACACCTTTGGGCGAAACCGGGAAGAAACGCCGCTTCAGTCGCCCGCTGAACAGGTTGAAGGCCAGGTAGATCAGGCCGTTGATCGCCAGGAACCACATCGCCGCGAAATGCCATTGCAGCGCGCCACCCAGCCAGCCGCCGAGGGTGATCGACTTGGGAAAGCTGAATTCGTAGATCGGCGAGGCGTTGTAGATGCGCCAGCCGCTGGTGACCATCACCAGCACCGCCAGGGCGTTGAGCCAATGGGTCAGGCGTAGCCAGCGTGGATGACTGGACTTGGGTGTGGCAATAGTCTGCGACATGTCCGGCTCCGGTTTGTTGTTGTTCGTTGGGGCCGATTATGGGAGCCGGAAGATCGCCAAATCCTCACGCAGAGTTAAATAATTCGTGATAACTCACAGCTCTCAAAACTGTGGGGAATCCTGTGGGAGCTGGCTTGCCAGCGATGGCGGTGTGTCAGCCAGCATCAATGTCGATTGACACTGCCTCATCGCTGGCAAGCCAGCTCCCACAGGGATTGAGTCGTCTGTGATTACTGTGCAATGACTCAACTATGGTTAAATGCCGCCCCCCAACAAATGATCGACCCGACCCGATGAACCCTGAAGCCCTCGCCATCTTCAACCAGCAGGTGCTCACCGCCCTGGCTACCGCCCCCGCAGAAACCCGCCGCCTGTTCCACGGCCGTGGCCGCTGCTGGCCGGGGCTGGAGCAGGTGACCGTGGACTGGTTGCAGGGCGTGGTGCTGGTGGCGCTGTTCAAGGAACCGGAAGCTGAGCAACTGGAAGGCTTGAAACAGGTGCTGATGGCAATCACCCGGTCAGCGCAGTGGGCGCAATCCGGCGCGCATACCCTGTTGCTGCAACACCGCTACCTGCTGCAAAGCACCACCGAGTGGCTGCTCGGCGAAGTCATCGAGGAAATGACCATCACCGAGGGTGGCCTGAAGTACCGGGTGGACCTGGGGCGCAAACAGAACACCGGGCTGTTCCTCGATATGCGCTACGGTCGCGACTGGGTGCGGGCCAATGCCGAAGGCAAGCGTGTGTTGAACCTGTTCGCCTACACCTGCGGCTTCTCGGTGGCAGCCATCGAAGGCGGTGCGAGCCACGTGGTCAACCTCGACATGTCGAGCCCGGCCCTGAACCGTGGCCGTGATAACCACCGGCTCAACGGCCACGACATGAGCAAGGTCGGTTTCCTCGGCCACGACCTGTTCAAATCCTGGGGCAAGGTGATCAGCAAGGGGCCGTACGACCTGGTGATCATCGACCCGCCGTCGTTCCAGAAAGGCAGCTTCCTGCTGACCAAGGACTACCAGCGCGTGCTGCGCCGATTACCCGAATTGCTCGGCCCACAGGGCACTGTGCTGGCGTGCATGAACGACCCTGCGTTCGGCGCCGACTTCCTCATTGATGGTGTCACCCGCGAAGCACCGAGCCTTCAGTTCGTGCAGCGGCTGGAGAACCCGCCGGAGTTTCCCGATGCCGATGTCGAGTGTGGGTTGAAGGCGTTGGTGTTCAGGTTGGGAGACTGAGTTCCGCGTTTTGTAGCCTGACTCAGATCACCGCGGCTGCAACACCAACGCAAACAACTCGCCATGCCCGTTCACGTTGAGCTTGTGATAGAGGTTGCGCCGATGCACTTTCACCGTCTCCGGGGAGATGCCCATTTGCTGGGCGATGGCCTTGCTGGAGAAGCCCTGGAGAATCAGGCGCGCGGTTTCGATTTCCCGCAGGGTCAGGCGCGCGTCGAAGCGATCGAGCAAGGTCGCCAGATCGCCGGCCGGTGGTTCGGCGACCGGCCCTTCCGGTGGCAGCAAATCCAGGTGTCGGCGCATCGCCGCCAGCACCCAGTCACGCACACACAGCAGGCGGCCCTGTTCCTCGAGGCTGAAGCGCATCGACCGCCCCAGGGACAGGCCGAGCACGGCGCCGTCAAGGTTCACCATGAACTGCAACTCGTCCCCACCGACCACGGTGCTGAAGTAACTCAGGTAATACTCGCTGTGCTGGAACTGGTCGGGGGCCACCGAATCAAGGTTGTGCAAGCCGTCGGCGATGCCCGCACAAGCGGCTTGATAGAACGGATCGAGCAGGTACATGCCGGCGCGGTAGTCCGCCAGTTCTTCCTGCTCGTCACCGTTGCCCTTGGCGTCGAAATCAATCAGCAGGCGCGGCACATGGCCCGGCCGCATCAGCGCCACCAGCGCGTTGTCCAGCGGTACCAGCAACCGCAGGGTATCCACCAGCGCACGCCAGAAAGCGTCCCGCCCCACCGCCGTGAAGACTCGCGCCAGCCCCTGGTGCACCGGCAACTCTTTCAACAACGCGTCCACGCACTACCCCTTTTGAGTAACCCATGATGGGAATGGGTGAAGGCCACCCCGGTCGATACGCTGCAAACTCCTGATTACCACCGGCCGCAACAGGCCAGGAGTGCCGCATCATGAGTCGTCACCGCTTGTATTTCAATCTGGGGTTTGGCGCCTGTCTGGCGGTATCGCTGTCGGCTTTTGCGGTCGAAGCCCCGACGGTGCACGTGTACAACTGGTACGACTACATCGGCCCCACCACCTTGCAGGACTTCAAGCGTGACACCGGGATTGCGCCGGTCTACGACACCTTCGACAGCGCCGAAGTGCTCGAAGGCAAGTTGCTCACCAGCCGCAGCGGCTACGACGTGGTGGTGGCCAGCAACTTCAGTTTGCCCACGCTGATCAAGGCCGGCGCCCTCGCCCCCCTGCCCCGTGCGCAGATGCCGGATTTCAAGAACATGGACACCGATCTGCTGGCGAAACTGGCCAACAACGATCCGGGCAACCAGTACGCCGTGCCCTACCTGTGGGGCACCAACGGCATCGGCTACAACATCGACAAGGTGCGCGCGCTGCTGGGTGACAAGGCGCCGGTGGACTCCTGGGACCTGGTGTTCAAGGAAGAGAACCTGGCCAGGCTCGGCGAATGCGGCGTGGCCATGCTCGACTCGCCGTCAGAGATGCTGCCGGTTGCCCTGCACTACCTCGGCCTGCCGCCCAACAGCACCAACCCCGAGGACTACAAGAAGGCCGAAGCGTTGCTGCTCAAGCTGCGTCCGCACATTGCCTACTTCAACTCGTCGAAGTTCATCAGCGACCTGTCCAACGGCAACATCTGCGTGGCGGTCGGCTGGTCCGGCGCGATGCTCGAAGCCAAGACCACCGCCGAGCAGGCCGGCAACGGCGTGAAAATCGCCTACAGCCTGCCGAAGGAAGGTGCGCCGGTGTGGTTCGACACGCTGGTACTGCTCAAGGACGCCCCGCACCCGGAACAAGGGCTGGCCTTCATCGACTACCTGATGCGCCCTGAGGTCATCGCCCCGGTCAGCGACCACCTCAACTACCCCAACGGCAACCGCAGCGCGACCACGCTGGTGACCGAAGCGACCCGCAGCAACCCGGCCGTCTATCCGCCCGCCGAAGCCATGGCCACCTTGTTCACCCTCCAGCCACTGCCGCCCGCTACCGAGCGTGTGCGCACGCGAATCTGGAGCAAGGTCAAGAACGGTCAGTGACCACCCCCCCCTGTGGGAGCGGGCTTGCCCGCGATGGGGCCATTACATTCAACATCAATGTTGCCTGACATACCGCTATCGCGGGCAAGCCCGCTCCCACAGGACCTGCAGTGCCCCACAGATTTTTCCTGCCACGAATCGAAGATGAGAAAACCATGAAACCACGTGCCCGCGACCTGAACATCCCGACCGGCCAACTGCAACCCGGCCCGCTCAATGCCATCACCGACGTCCCCGGCGTACGGGTCGGCCACAGCAATGTACGAGGACGCACTGCCAACGGCCGCGACATCCTCACGGGCGTCACCGTCATCGAACCGCGCGCCGGCTCCACCAGCCAGCAACCGTGCTTTGCCGGCGTGCATGTGCTCAACGGCAACGGCGACGCAACGGGGCTGGAGTGGATTCGCGAAGCAGGCTTGCTGACCAGCCCCATCGCCTTTACCAACACCCACAGCCTGGGCGTGGTGCGCGATGCGCTGATCGTGATCGACCGCGAGCAGCAACCGGATGACGGGCGCCTCTACTGGAACATGCCGGTGGTGCTGGAAACCTTCGACGGCTTGCTCAACGACATCAACGGCTTTCACGTGAAGCAGGAACACGTGGCCCAGGCCGTGCGTTCGGCGGTGGGCGGTCCGGTGGCCGAAGGCAATGTCGGCGGTGGCAGCGGCATGATCTGCCACGAGTTCAAGGGCGGCATCGGCACCGCGTCGCGACGGTTGAACAGCGTTCAGGGCGGCTGGACAGTCGGGGCGATTGTCCAGGCCAACCACGGCATTCGCAATGAGTTGCGCGTTGACGGGTATCCGGTCGGGCGCTACATGGAACAGGTCGATTCGCCGTTCCTCAAGGCCTCGCTGCCCCATCCGGGCATGGGCTCGATCGTGGTCTGCCTGGCCACCGATGCGCCGTTGCTGCCACACCAGTGCACGCGCCTGGCCCAGCGTGCCAGCCTCGGCCTGGCCCGCACCGGCGGCGGCAATGAAGACCACAGCGGCGACATCTTCATCGCCTTCGCCACCGGTAACGATCACGTACCCCCGGCCGCCTATGAGAGCAAGAAAGCGCCAACCACCCACAACCTGAGCATGGTCAACAACGACCACATCAGCGAGCTGTTCCTGGCCGCCACCGAGGCCGTGGAAGAAGCCATCATCAATGCCTTGCTCGCCGCCGACACCGCCGAAGGCAACGGGCATGCGGTACCGGGACTGGATGCCGAAACCTTGCTCAAGGCGTTGCGTCGCGCCGGCTGGCCGGGGGATGCGACTAGCGGTACTTGAGTGAAACACTAGGTCTTTTTAGGATGAACTTGCGCAGTCGCTTGTTTGCTCAAGCTGCTGCGCAGGTGGTGAGTGAACTGAACCCCTACCAAGCTCACCGCCTGCTTCATGCGCATCTTGAGCCTCAATGGCTCTACTTCCTCCCCATCAAAGAGCTTTGAGGCTCTTTTTTTGCCTCTGAAAACCATCACTGTTTACTGTAGGAGCTGGCTTGCCCGCGAAGGCGTCGTGTCAGTCGCCATAATTGTTGGCTGACACACCACCTTCGCTGGCAAGCCAGCTCCTACAGGGGATATTCATTGGGGTTGGGGGATGCACAGTGACCGCCACGCCGCCTGCGCCAGGATGTCCCGGTACGCCTTCGGGCTACCCTTGACCCGGCCCGACAACCAGGCGCGGCAGTAACTGTCTGCCTGGCCGATGATCAACGACAGTATCAACTCCGCCGGAAAACCGCCCAGCTCGTCACCCTGTGCGCCCAGCCATGCCAGCAACTGCTTGTTGCGCATCTTGTTGCGGGTGGCGAGTTCGTCCTTGAACGGCCCCTTGGTGACGGCAAACCGCGCGTGGTACTGGAACCGCGCCCACTCCGGCTGGCTATCGACCCAATCCACGTAGCTGTGCACCAGCGCATGCACCCCCGCCTGGGTGGTGTGTGCGTCAGCCAGGTAGCTGTCGCGCAAGCGGGCCTGATCATCCAGAGCGGTAAAGAAAAGCGCCGCCACCAGGCCTTCCTTGTTGCCGAAATGGTGATAGATCGCGCCGACACTGGTGTCGCATTCAGCGCGAATCATTTCGATGGTGGTGGCCTCGATCCCCTGTTCGTTGAACAGGCCGAGGGCCTTTCTGAAGATGTCGCGCTTGAGTTCGGCGCGTCGTCCGGGGTAGCAGCGTTCGAGCAGATCGGCGGTTTCCATGCTGAAAGACAGTCCAGAAAAGTCATCGGTGGAAGCTGGCGGTTGCCAACGAACAAGTGGCGCTAGGTTGACAGATTTCTCCTCGACAGAATACTGTTCCGTCACAGAATATTATTCTGTTAAAGAATATTGTTCTGCAAACTGTCATCCTCAAGAGGCATCAAAATGAGTCAGTTCCTCAGCATGTTCAGCAGTGCAGGCCCAGAAGCGTTCAGCAAAATGGCCTGCCAGGTGGCGCCCTACTTCTCCACCATCAACCCGCTGGTCAAGGACTTGCGCAAAGGCAGCGCCACCGTGCACGTGCCGTTTGCCCGGGAAATCACCAATCATTTGGGTACGGTGCATGCGATTGCGATGTGCAACGCCGCCGAACTGGCCGCCGGGATGATGACCGACGTTTCCATCCCCGCCGGCGCACGCTGGATTCCCAAAGGCATGACCGTCGAATACCTGGCCAAGGCCAAGAGCGATGTAACGGCGGTAGCCGAGGGGGATGCAGTGGACTGGACCACCGAAGGCGACAAGATCGTGCCGGTGGACGTTCACGATGCCGAGGGCAAGAAGGTGTTCACGGCGCGGATTACGATGAATGTGAAGCTGACTTAAACGCTGACCCGACTCTCGCGGACAACCGATCCCTGTAGGAGCCGGCTTGCCGGCGAAGGCGTCTCCAGCAACAGCGCATGACTTGAGGTTGCCTTCGCTGGCAAGCCAGCTCCTACAGGGGATTTGCGGTGTTGGCCAGAATGCCGTCAGACCAGTCGCAATCGAGGTCCGCTAGCGGGTACGGCATCGTCTCCGAGCCGCCCCCGCACAAACTCCTGAGCCTTGTGCGTCAACTGGTCCAGGTGCCGGTCGCGTTGCTTTTCCGCGTCGGTCATGGCCCGCTTGCCATGCTTTTGCAGCAAATAGGTATGAATCTGCCGCACTTCCAGCGAGCTGTAGATCGACGCCACATCCAGCAGCGCCATCAAGCCATCGGTGGCGTGGTCGCGGGTGTTCATCAACACCTGGGTCGCACGCACGCCCACCACCTGAAAGCCCATCGCCTCGAAATACGGCACCTTGGCCACCGCGCAGGTCAGCTCGGCATGGGGATAGCGGCCGACCATTTCCCGCAGCATCCGCCGGGCCACGCCCTGGCGCCGATACTCGGCCTGCACCGCCATGTACGCCACGCCACACGCCTCGGGGTCGTCCTGCACCGGCAGGTAAAGCAAAAAGCCGATCACCTTTTGCGGGTCGTCTTCGTCAGTGGCAACGATCAACTCCACGGCAATGCCTTTTTCACCGTTCAGCGCTTGCAGATACAGGTGCACCTCAAAGCCGATCGCGTATTGGTAAAGGTTGTACAGCAGGTTGCTTGGCGGGATTGCGACCATGCTGATGTCGGTCAGGTTGTCGACCACCATCTGCAGGATCTGGCTATTGATGTGCTCGGGGCACGGGGTCTTGAAGTGGCTGATCAGGGGCATTGCGGTGACAGGCTCCGGGAGGCAAGGGCCGCCTATCATAGCGTGCCTGACCCCTGCGCAGTGGGGGGAACGGGTGGGTGAAGGCCCCCAACATTGAGGATCCCCCCCCACTGCGGCGCGATAGCCACCAGCCATCAATCTTTTGATACAAAACAACTTTTCCTACCCCTCGGATCCCACCGCGATTGGCGCAGCTCTTGCAAAGAACGATTTGCGAACGTCAGCCACACCGGCGCGCCCCGAGGGATACAAGATGAAAAACACACCTGACATCAAGTCGCTTGGCCTTTTCAGGAAACCGGGCATCGCCGCTGTGATGCTGATCAACATCAGCCTCGGCAACGCCAACGCCGTACCGCTTGACGATGTCAGCCAGCCGCCGCCAACAGATCCTTCGGCGTATACCAACCCGCCGGCCGACCCCAAGGCCGCGCTGGATGCCATACTGGCCATGCCACCCGCCAACCAGGGTGCCATCGCCCTGCCCAATGGCGCCTTTGGCACCCGCAACACCACGACAGCGACCGACAACGTGCTGCCACCAGCCCTGCAGACGTCCTTCAAAATCCCCACCAATGGCAAGCCCAGCCCATTGTTCGGGGCGCAGCCGTACACCCAGCAACTGCTGCTGTTCGAAGAATTCGGCACGGAAAAACTCGACCCTTCACTGCCGGCACCGCCCATGACCTTCCCGGTTCCGCTCGCTGGCCCGGCGCCCACGCAGGACCCGAACAACATCGCCCGCAGCGGCCCTTCACCCTCGGCACTGGAAGCCTTCATGCGCCAGCCCGGGCTGTACCCGTTTCCGTCGCAGTACTCCAACGTGCTGGACCGCAACCCGTGGAAAGCTCAGATCGAAGCCTTCCTCAACCGCCATCCGGTCGGCTCGCCGGCCGAAGGTCGTCCGCCAGGAAAAGGCTGGTCGCACCAGCGCTGGAACGAGTTCTACCCACAGGTCGCCTTCAAGACCGCGCAAGCGGGCGCCCAGCCCAACAGTGGCATGCGTGACCGCCGCCAGTTGCACAACTACGCCGTCGGTGAGTTCGGGCCTGGCGGGCTCTACAACCAGACCTCGGACGCTCCAATCATCGCGGGCACCACCAAAGGCATAAATACCCGTTTTCACCCCAACATGCCGATTCAGAACCACAAGTCGCTCTGGACCTTCGACGGCACCTTTCCGGCAAAACTGTTGATGGTACGCTACGGCCAACCGACGCTGATGCGTCACTACAACGCTCTGCCGATCGATCCGTCGGCCAACATGGGCTTTGGCCTGCACACCCTCACCACCCACGAACACAACGGCCATTCCCCGGCCGAAAGCGACGGCTTTGCCAATGCGTTTTTCTTTCCGGGGCAGTACTACGACTATCGCTGGCCGATACAACTGGCCGGCTACGACACCATCAACACCAAGGCTGAAGATCCGCGCGCGGCGTTCCCCTGCGCCCCGGGCGAAACCCTGTATGTCAACGATGCCACTCCGGGCCTGAAGACGTGCAACAACGGCAGCATCAAGATCCGTGGCGACTGGCGTGAAACCATGAGCACCCACTGGTTCCATGACCACATGAACGAATTCACCGCACAGAACGTCTACAAGGGTAACGCGGTGATGATGAACTACTACAGCGCCCTGGATCGCGGTAACGAAGCCTTGGAAGACGGCGTCAACCTGCGCCTGCCCAGCGGTTCGGCCCTGCCCTGGGGTAACCGCGACTATGACGTCAACCTGATGGTGGCCGACAAGGCCTGGGACGCCAATGGCCAGCTGTGGTTCAACCCGTTCAACACCGACGGTTTCCTCGGCGATCAGATCCTGGTCAACTGGCAGTACCAGCCGCGCCTGAATGTGCGCGCACGCAGCTATCGCTTCCGCATCCTCAATGGCTCGGTGTCGCGCTACTTCAGGATCGCGCTGGTGCGTGAAGTCGCCGGCACCGGTGGCGAATTCCCTGGCCCGGCAGGTTCAGGCGTGTCTTATACCCGCGTGCCGTTTCACTTGATCGCCAACGACGGCAACCTTATGGAACACGCTGTGCCGTTCGACGGCAGCATGGATCTGGACGGTGACGGCGACATGCAGAACCACAACGCCATCCTGCCCACCATGGGCATCGCCGAGCGTTACGACATCATCGTCAACTTCGCGAAAAACGGGATCAGCGTCGGCGACAAGCTGTACTTCGTCAACCTGATGGACCACCAGTCCGGCAAGGGTCCGGAGGCTACACCGCTGAGCCTGGCCGATGTGCTGTCCGGGAAGTACAAAGCGGTGCTCAAGCTGGGCAGCAAAGGGCTGGAATGGGACAACGGCGACCCGGCGGTGGGCAAGTTCCTGCAGCTGGTGGTCAAGCCTTATGCCGGCCAGGACGTGAGCATGAACCCCGCCGACTACGAACCCGCCAAACCGGGCAAACCGGCCGGCAAGGTCATGATCCCGCTGACGATCAACCGCGACGATCCGGCGATGCAGGCCAAACTGAAGGTGGCGCGGCATCGCGAGTTCATTTTCGGTCGCTCCGACGGTACCGACACAGCACCCTGGACCATCAAGACCGACGGTGGTTTCGGCTACCCCATGGACCCTCGGATCATCAGCGCCGCTCCGCAACTGGCCAACGGCCCGACCGATGCCGGCTTCTCCGGCGACGGCACCCTTGAGGTGTGGAAAATCAAGAGCGGCGGCAACGGCTGGAACCACCCGGTGCACGTGCACTTCGAAGAGGGGATCATCCTCCACCGCGATGGCAACCCGCCGCCAGAATGGGAAAAATGGGCGCGCAAGGACGTCTATCGCATCAGCGAGGGCATCGACAGCTCGGTGGATGTGGAAATGGCGATCCGCTTCCGTGAATTCGCCGGGACCTACATGGAGCACTGCCACAACACCCAGCACGAGGACACCTCCATGCTGCTGCGCTGGGATGTCGAACACCCTGGCCAGTTCCAGTTGATGCCAACGCCCCTGCCCGGCTGGGATGGCGTCAACTACGTCAACTCCGCCGCGCTGCCAACCTTCCGCACTGGCGATACCCGTGCCAACGATGGCGATAACAAAAACCCGATCGCCAACCCCGACAGCGCCATCAGCAACAACGGCCAACCGCTGACCATCAACGTCCTGGCCAACGACAGCGACCCTGACGGTAACGTGCCACTTAAAGTGGTGGGTCTGGCGCAACCGGACTCCGGCAAGGGCACGGTCAGCACCGATGGTCTGCGCGTGACCTACACACCACCGGCCACGGTCCCCGCGCCGTTCACCGCGACCTTTACCTATAAGGCCGCGGATACCAAGGGTGCGGAGTCGGCACCGGCGACGGTGTCCGTGGCAGTCTCGGCAGCGGTCGTCGAGAACCTGATCGTCACCAGCGCTACCGTCACCGCCCGCAGCAACAGCCGCTACTACTGGGTCCTGTCCGGCACCACCTCGCGTGGCACGGGCAATACCATCACGGCGACTGCCACGACCACAACCGGTACGGTGAACCTTGGTACCGCCACCCTGACGCCTACGGCGACAGGCGCGAGCTGGCAGATAGCGGTGACGACCGTCGGCAGTGGCCCGTCGCCCAGCCCGACGGCGACCATCAAATCGGCCTTTGGCAAAACCGTTACAGTACCGATCGTGGCACGCTGAGTTACAACCTGCTTAGCGATGAGGGCCTCATAGGTTTTTGAGGCCCTTCTGTTGCGTCGACCGGTTGAATCCACAGCCAGAAGGAGACATTCGTTTGCGTCGGGATGCCCCCTATCCAGTCGTCAGGCATTCAGCACTGTTGAGACGGTCGCATATGAACTCGATGAACCGCTGGGTCTTCGCAGGAAGCAGCGGTATTTCGGTCAGTGCGTAGACCGAGATGCGAGTGCGAGTGCGAGTGCGACGAGATGTGCCACATCCTCGAAGGTACCGTGCGCCTGACCGATGCGGACGGCGTGGCGAAGACCTTCGGGCCGGGGGATTCGTTCGTGGTGGCGGCGGCGGGATTCAAGGGAACCCGGGAAAACATCACGCCGGTGCGCAAGGTGTATTTCACTCTCGGATGAGTTCGGTCCGGGCGGATAACGATGACAACTTTGCCGTCGCCTGCCTGGGCCTGTCCTGTCCTGTCCTGTCCCGGCTCCGGGTCCGCCACCCGCGGATCGGACTTGCACCCGGCCCTGGCAAGCCGGGACGACGCCTCGTGCGAGCAATCAGGCCTGCGCCTCGCCGGGGAATGCCGGCAGCCCGTACGTCAACGCAAGTCCCAAGGCCGGTTACAAGGGGTATAACTATCAGATCAAAAGGCGGGTCACCCGGAACAGGCCCTCCAAAGGTAGCGCCCGGGCCAGGCGCCCCAGACCTGATCGGCGCCTGCGGCGCGGAGCGATGTGATGAGTTCCAGAGCATGGCGATGGGCTCGCAAGAGCCTTCTTGGCTGCATCGAGCTGGCCTTGCTGGTCGCTCCACTGTGCGCCAGCGCCATGTTCAAGTGCCAAGCCAGGGACGGAGCCATCAGCTACACCAGTCAAGCCATCGCCAGCGCCCGCTGCACTCGCCTCAATGGCATGGCGGACGCCGGTGTCGGCGCCAAGGCAATGGCCTTGCCACGGGTTGTGCGGGACGACGACTCAGGCGCGGTGCGGATTCGGGTGTGGACCTTCATCTACAGGGGTAAACGTCAATATGTGAGCCGGCGCCCCGTCGGGATTTCCGCAAGGGTCGATGTCCTTGAGCTCTATTACATCAAGGGCTGCTATCTGTGCATGGCGCCGAAGGATTTCAAGGTCGCCTCACTGCGCCTGGACACCCATTCCTATCGGCGGGAGATCGAAGCCGCTTCGGGCCATTATGGTGTCGACAGGGCGCTGGTCCGCGCAGTGATACATGCCGAATCGGCGTTTCGCCCCAACGCCATTTCCGAAGCCGGCGCCCAGGGGCTGATGCAGTTGATGCCCGCCACCGCCGAGCGCTTCGCCGTGGACGATCCGTTCGACGCACGACAGAACATTCGTGGCGGCGTGCGCTACCTGGCCTGGCTGCTCAAGCGCTTCAACGGCAACCAGATGCTGGCGTTGGCAGGTTACAACGCCGGCGAAGCGTCCGTGGTCGAGTACAACGGAGTGCCTCCCTACGCCGAGACGCAATCCTACGTCACCCTCGTGCAGTCCTTGACCGAACGCTATCGCAACCATCGCGAGTACCGTAGGGCGCATAACCCGGAACAGGTAATACGCCGGCCCCTCCACGGCGGATAATGCTGGCGCTTTATCCGCCCTACGAAAGCAATCAGGTTCCGCGCTTGATCAATACGTCGGGCGGGGAATCGCTCAAGCGAACTTCCACGCTCACCGGTAGCTATCGACCCAGGCTGTGTGAAAACGTTTTAGAGCAGGTTTGACAGTCAGGACTGGAACGAAAATCGCGTTCCTACGCAAATTTCCGGTCTGCTGATGAACCAAACGCCGACAGAATTTACGTAGCAATGCAGACTACGAAACGGTGCATGCGTTTTCACACAGCCTGGACCCATAGCGGCCCTCCGTGAGGGGCAGAAATCGGCCGATTCAGTTGAAAAAGTCGACCATGGTTTCCGCAGCAGAAAAGTATGCGTCCGAGATTGAAACCTTTACTTTCGGCAGAGGCTTCCCGGACTCAGATTTCACGTAGCGGTGTGCAAAAAAGCGTTTCAACCAGTCAATGACCAGGCTGTTTGGGCGAACCGACTTTTTCAACAGAATCGGCCAGAAGCGGTCGGTCGCTCAAAACACTTAAAAACCACTGATTGCTAAAGTAATCAGGATCCGAAAATAGCTCACTCGGTCGAAGGGACGGATGCTTTACTGCCCAAGCGGATTAGTTCATTGGAGAAACACAGGCCGACGATGATCAGTGCCGCTCCCGCGTACAGGCTTTCGCGCGGTACTTCATTGAGCGCCACAAACGCCAGCAGCGCGGCGAACAGTGGCTCGGTCAGCTCCAGCGCTTGCACTTGGGATGGCTTGAGATACTCGATGGCCTTGGTGGTGCAGAAGAAGCCCAGGATTGTCGGCAGCGTGGCCAACGCCAGCAGCGCGGCGATCGCCAGCGGCGACAGCTCGCCCATCGCGAAACCATCGGCCGCAGCCGGCATCAGCAGGTACAGGCTGCC
This sequence comes from Pseudomonas sp. GM55, assembly GCF_000282395.1. NCBI lineage: Bacteria > Pseudomonadati > Pseudomonadota > Gammaproteobacteria > Pseudomonadales > Pseudomonadaceae > Pseudomonas > Pseudomonas sp. GM55. The sequence goes on from NZ_AKJJ01000150.1 coordinate 25,961, forward strand.
AAAGAACAACAATTGTCGGGTGAAGTGCAGCCCCCCCGACACACCCATACGCTTCATGGCAACCGAAAAGGCCCCATAGCCGCAGCCGGCCATGGAGGCGAGCGCAGCACCTTGCAGGGTAAAGCCCTGCTGCAGGTCGCCGCCGAAGATCACCGAGATCCCAGCGATAGCCAGTGCGGCACCAACGGTAGCGTTCGCGGTGATGGCATCCTTGAGGAAAATGCGCCCCAGAATGATCGAGGAAATTGAGGCACTGGCCATCAGCACCACCACCACACCTGCCGCAGCGTAGTGTCGATAGGCGGACGTTTCGAAATGGAACAGCACAAAGATGCCAAGGAATGCGCAGATAGCCGCCTGAGTCCATTTGGTCGACGCCGCCGGGCGCTTGAGGAAAAACAGTAAGATCGAGAGAAGCACGCAACCAAGTACGGTCTTGATGACAGCGACACTGCTAGCGGTAAAACCATTACTCATGAGTACTTTGCTGAGTACACCGATCGTTGCGTTCAGTGCCGCAGCGGAGAGTGCAAATATGACGCCTTTGCTGAAAGTAGATTGCATTGATGACGATCCCTGTCGCTGAATTGTCGTTCGATAGAATGCCGCCCTATATCGACGGCGCAAAGTTTGAGGATACGAAGATCCCGCCAACCCCAGTATTTATTGTGGCATAAGCGCTGGATCGGCCAGTAGGATGCTATGCGCCTTCTTGTCGTCGACAAGGGAGGAGTCAGAGGACCTAGCCCTTGGCTATGTATGAGTTGACGAACGTTGCAGTGTGCTGCAAAGACTGACGTATATCCGGTTTGGCTATTCCATGCCTGTTGGCAAATTGCTCGACCGCCGCTGTATCAAAACGAGTGGTCTGGATAAAGTCCAAGGCTTCGGGTTTTGTATTCAAAAACCGCGCGACGGGAGGAATACTCAGTAGCAACTTCAGCAATCGGAGTGAAATGTAATGCTTGGGAGACTTTAAGCCCAAAGGTTGTGCCACCTGTACCAAGAGTTCTCGCAAGTTGGGAGTTTGGTCATCAAGCGCCAGCAGTTCCTGGCCCACCATGGCAGGATCAAAAGCACAAACCGCCACCAGTTCAACCAGGTAATCCACAGTGACCAGTGGCAGCCAGTGCTCGGCGGTACCGGGCACTGCAGTCAGCTTTCCCTGCACAAGGTTGCGTATCAGCTCTACCAGCGGCTGACCGTCAAGGATATGCCCCGTGCGGCTGTGGCCACAAACCGTCGCAGGGTGGACAACGGTAATCTCCCCGCCCTTGGCGGACATGACCTCCAGGGTCGCAAAATGCGCCTCCAGCTTGCTCCCCTCGTAACCACCGACATGTCGGTAGACGGCAGGCCAATTCGTCAGCTCCGGATAACGAGGATCAATTCCGATGCGTTGCAGATGCTCATGATTTTTCAGCATGTAGCCGCCGAGCATCACCAACCGGCTTTTTTGCTCAGCCGCCAACAGCGCCACGCGCTTTGCCCCTTCCACATTCACCGCACGAGAATGCTCCACTGAAAGCCCCCAAGCGAAGTGGGCGCCCAGGTGGAATACGACTCTGGCGTGCCTTAGCACTTCTCGGTCAGCAAGACTCAGCCCGAGGTTGTCCCGTTCCAGATCGCCAGCTACGGCAAATACCCGGGTTGCGCACCCTCCCAAATTGTCGACTTGCTCCCGCAGTGCAGCTAGTCGCTCTGGGCGACGCATCAACACCCGAATGGTGTGGCCTTTTGCACTTAGGTACGCCACCAAATGTTGACCGATGAAGCCGGTCCCCCCCGTGACAAAGCACTCCACGCTCATTTCCCTGCTCCTTGTTTAAGGTGAGAAATCAAGCGTAAACTATCGACCTAACTCTATAGTCAAGCGGTGTTTTCATGAAAATCGGCGAAATCGAGGCCCGCAGCGGCGCCAGCCGCCATACGCTGCGTTACTACGAGCAAATCGGCCTGATCTCACCGCTGCGGCAAACTAACAAATATCGCGTTTACACAGCGCAAACTCTACAGGATCTGGACTTTATCCAGCGCGCGCAAAGCATGGGGTTTTCCCTGGGGGAAATAGGCGAGATTCTGGATGCGCAGCGGAATAAGCTGATCGATTGTGCTGACGGCGCGAAGCTGATTGAAAAGAAGATGGCAGAAATCAAACAGAAAATCGCCAACCTCCAAAGCATTTATCGGTATCTGGATGAAGAGCGTGCAACCCTCGAAGCCAGTGCTGCCAAGCAACTTGAGCTTCAGCAGCTGAGCAACTCTTCCACCCATTAAACCAACACGTTTTCCCGGCGCATCTCGGTGACCATTCTTGGCCGATTTCTTCCTGTCACGATGGGCAGAAATCGGCTGTGGATTCAACCGGTCGATGCAACAGATTGGCTAAATCGTTCCGCTTTGCACATCACCGCAAACCCATAGCTTTTGGCAAAACACGCTCTCTAGCGCGAAGCGGTGATCCCTTTGTTCACCCGTGATTTAACGGTATGTTGAAGTCCTCAACTCAAGGACGACCCATGGCCATCCACGCACCCACCCCCACGCAAAAACACTTGGCAGTGTTAATCGACGCCGACAATGCCCCCGCAGCAATTGTCGAAGGTTTATTCGAAGAAATCGCCAAGTACGGTGTCGCCAACGTCAAGCGGATCTATGGCGATTGGACTGGCCCTCAGTTGGGTGGATGGAAAAAGGTGCTACTCGACCATTCGATTCAGCCTATCCAACAGTTCGCGTACACCAAAGGTAAGAATGCAACAGACAGTGCCTTGATCATTGACGCAATGGACCTGCTGTACACCCGACGCTTCGACGGTTTCTGCCTGGTATCGAGTGACAGTGACTTCACCCGCCTCGCTTCGCGGTTACGAGAAGAAGGATTGACGGTCTACGGGTTTGGTGAAGGAAAAACCCCTAGACCGTTCGTGTCGGCCTGCGACAAGTTCATCTATACCGAATTGCTGCGCGGTGAAGTGCTTGTTGCTGCAAGCAATGGACATGATCGACCCGAACCCGAACCACCCGCCGGAATCGAGGCCGTCAAAGTCGCCAGTACGCCCGAAGTAAAAAAGCTACCCAAGGCACCAGTAGGTTTCATCGCAAAGATCTTGGATGACATTGCCGACGAGGACGGCTGGGCTCACTTGGGTGCGCTGGGCACCAACATCAGCAAATTGAGACCTGAGTTCGACCCTCGCACCCATGGTTATAAAAAGCTCAGTGAATTGATCAAGGGGTATCCGGATACGTTTGAACTGCAAACTAGAGGAACGTCGGGAGTGGGTGGTTCAATACTCTATGCCCGGCACCGACAGCCGAGCTCGAAGCACCCGACACCAACGACCGCTCTTGGCTGTGGATTCAACCGGTCGATGCAACAGATTGGCTAAATCGTTCAGGTGGTCGTGGAAGACAGAAATAGGCCAGGAGCGGAAAGTGGGCTCACCAACAATAATTGCCAATTGCCAGCATCGTCGATTCTACATGCTCTGGCTCATCTATAAGGGGCCCCGCCGGCACTGGAGTTTCCTTCCTACTCTTATGTGATGCCTCGTACACCGGGCTCGCAATATCGCCCGATGATCTCGAATAATCGATGGCACGATGTAGCGAGGTAAGGTTCAGGCGCTGTGGCAACCCCGAGCAACAGGCCAGAGGAGCTCCCGGACGGCGTCGCGAACCACGCTGACAAAGGCGATGGGGCCATGCCAAAGGTCATCGCTTCCCGAACGATTTGCACGTCGGGTGCGCCGTCGGGGAGTCTGAGAAGTACAGCCAGGCCTGCCTTGACCCACTCTGCATCGCGCATTCGTAACTGCTCGCATAGCGCGTCACGCTGGGCGCAATACAGGCGCTTGAGCCGACGGATACGGCGAATGTAGTGGCCATCACGCATAAATTGAGCCGTGGCGAGTTGAATGACGGGTGAAGGCGCGGGGGCAAGCGTCGTAGCCACCTCGGAGAACGCAGTAACCAGTTCGGTTGGCGCTACAACAAATCCAAGTCGCAGCCCCGGGCTCACAGTCTTGCTGAAAGAACCTATGTGGATAACCCGTTTGCCCTCGTCCAAAGACGCCAAGGCAGGGGCCGCCCTGCCTTCCAGTTGCAGCTCGCTGAGGTAGTCATCTTCGATGATCCAGGCGTCGTTGGAGACCGCCCATTCGAGCAGTTGAAGCCGTCGCCTCAATGACAGAGTCGAGCCCAAGGGAGCTTGTTGACCGGGGGTCAGGACGGCTAATGCAGCGTCCGCGGCCTTCTCGATTCCGTAGTCCACATTGAGGCCTTCGGCGTCCACCGGAATCGGAATGACATTCAAACGAGCGAGCTCCAGCCCCTTGCGGGTAAGAAAGAATCCGGGCTCTTCCATCCAAACTTTCTTACCGTCCAGACCTAACACTCGCAGTGCAAGTCCTAAGCCGGAGCTGTATCCCGACGTGATGAACACCTGCTCAGGGAAGCAGTGGAGGTTTCTGGAGATGGAGAGATAGCCTGCAATCTCTCGACGCATCTCATATTCCCCGCGAGGATCGGGATAGATCAGTGACGAGAAAGATCCTGCTTTCAACAGATTGGACGAGCGCGCACGTGCGAAAAGCTTTTCCAGGCCATCAAACGCTGGAATGCCGAGCTGAAAGATCGCGGGTCCAGTGTTCACCCGCTCATAGGCGCTCATAAAAGCTCCAGGCTCCGGTGGTGCCGGTTGAGCCGTCGCTGCACGGGGGCGTGGCGCCACTCGTGTGCCCTTTGCTCCGAACGTTTCGATCATTTGGGCGTCGGCTAATCGTTCATACGCCGTTTGAACGGTCCCGCGCGACACACCAAGGTGCGCGGCAAGATCCTGCCACGAAGGCAATCGAGTACCTGGTGTGAGTAGGCCTGACTCTATTGCCCTGCTGATACTCATACGAATTTGCTCTGACAGGGACAGCTTTGCTGTCCGGTCGAGCTGAATTTGCAGGTCTGAATTCATATTCTTGGTACACACAAAGGTAGGGGATCTTGGTTCTTTTATTCGTACCATCGACAGTACAAGATTTAAAGACCAAGACGGAGCATCTTCCCCGTTCAACCATAGGAACCATCATGACCAACGCCGTCATCGAATGTATCGTGAGTCGCAGTGCCGCCAAGTATTACGACCCTGCCGCCACTTTGAGCGACGACCAAATCCGTGAGTTGGTGCGAATCGGCACCACGGCACCAACATCCTTCCATATACAGAACTGGCGCTTCATCGCGGTACGTACGCCTGGAGCCAAAGCCCGGTTGAGTCCTATCGCCTGGAATCAGCCCCCGATCACTGAAGCAGCCGTTACCTTCATCATCTGCGGCCAACTGGCCGATTCCAGCGTCATACCGGAACGCCTTGCACCGCTGGTGGAAGCGGGCGTCATGCTCGCAACGATGGTGCCGGATTGGGAACTCCCTGCACGCGATTTGTATTTAGAGCACCCACAACGCCAGCGCGACGAGGCAGTACGCACGGGCACCTTCGGTGCGTCGGCGATCATCTATGCCGCCCGCTCGCTAGGCCTGGGTTCGACGCCGATGATCGGTTTCGATGCCGAAGCGGTGGCCCGCGAGTTCGGACTGGCTGAAAACGAAGTGCCGGTCATGTTGTTGTCTATAGGCGCGGAGCGTCCAGGAAACTGGGCTCAGAAGCCGCGCCGTCCGCTGTCTGATGTGTTGGATCTCGTTTAACTGTTAATAAACCCAGCAATTTACGGAGACTACAATGCCTAGAAGTGCAGTTCTTAAGCCGGAACAAGTGCCGGCCGATTCGAAACCGACTCTCGATGCGTTCACGAGGAACATCGGGTTCACTCCAAACATGATGATGACCTTCGCGCAGAGTCCAATCGCTTTCAACTCATGGGCTACTCTGCTCGGCTCCTTGAGCAAAGCGCTCGATGTGAAGACGCGTGACAGTATCGGCCTCGCAGTCTCCGAAGCGAATGGCTGCAACTACTGCCTGACGGTTCACAGTTTTACGGCCGAGCATATGGCCAAGCTGTCGGCCGATGAAATCATTCTCGCTCGGAAGGGTCATGCCCCCGATCCGAAGCGCGACGCTGCCCTCCAGTTCTCGCACAAAGTCATCGAGTCTCGAGGCAAGGTCAGTGACGCTGATCTGAAAGCCGTCCGCGATGCGGGCTACACCGATGCGAATATCATGGAAATTGTCGCGCTGGTGGCCATGTACTCCCTGACGAACTTTTTCAATAACGTGTTCGATCCCGAGAAGGACTTCCCTGCCGTTACGCCGGCTGGCTCGATCTGAGCTCTATCCGCTCGCATCGACCATCTCCCAAGAGGTGTCATCTGATTCGAGCATTACGCAAAAGCCTGGATGCCCCCAAGAAAGAGTGTTGGGAAAGCGTCCAGGCTTTTTGTATGTACCCTGGACCTTTCCCTAACGTCAGCTTCACGCCCTTCGTGACAGGCAGCAACCGGCCAGAAACTGTCGTCCGTGCCCAGTGAATCCACAATCCAGGCCGGTCATTTGAATGCGCTCTGTTAGCAGCCATCGTGGGCAGGTAGTTACCTGATGCCAGACGCAACAGAACCTGGTGCGGCGAAGTACCTTCCTCCCCTGAAAGTACAGCCGATAGAGAAAATTGAGACGATCGTTCTGATTTTAGCCAGCCGCTTGTATGGAAATGATATGTATTTACTTACAAAAGATAATCGTTATTATTCGCGCGAAATTTCACACAAAAGGTGTCCATGGTGGCTCTATCGCGCATTTACCCAGCCTCTCTGTCGTTGCTGGGCGTTCTGGTCGTACCTGATCTACAGGCAGAAACCGAGCCTGCTCTGACCCTGCCGGCAACTGCTGTAAACAGTGAGTACAACGAGCAGAGCTATATGTCGACCGACAGCAGGAGTGCGCTGAAGATCGATGCCCCGCTACGTGATATTCCGCAAACGGTGAACGTGATTCCCCAGAGCGTGATCAAGGACCAGGGCGCGCAGTCGATGGAAGACGTGCTGAAGAATGTCCCGGGGATCGGTCTGTCCAATGGCGATGGCCAGCGCGATCAGGTCACCATCCGTGGCTTCAGTGCCATCGGCGATATGTACATCGACGGTATCCGTGACGACGCCCTGTACTTCCGCGATCTGTCCAATGTCGAACGCGTGGAAGTGATCAAGGGGCCCGCAGCGGTGCTCTATGGCCGCGGCTCATCCGGTGGCCTGATCAACAGCATCAGCAAAAAGCCCAACTTCGCCCCCAAACAGGAAGTGGGTGTCAGCTTCGACAGCGAGGGTAAAAAGCGCACGCAGTTCGACGCTGGCTGGGCCGATCAACAGCAGAGCGACAAGGCGTTCCGGGTGACCGGTGCACTGGAAAACAGCGACACCTTCCGCGATGACGGCTATATCGACCGCAAGGCCATTGCGCCTTCGGCCTACTTCAAGCTCTCCGACGACCTGGAATTGAACCTGGGTGCCAGCTATCTGTATGACAGGCGCCTGATCGACTTCGGCATCCCGGCGCGAGGCGATCGTCCGGTCGATGTGGACCGCGCCAAACGCTTCGGTTCTGCCGACCCGGATGACGACTACACCCGCAGCGAGGTGTTTTCGTTCACGGCCGGTATCGACTACCGGATCAACGACGATTTCAGCCTGAGCAACACCAGCCGCTACTACCACTACGACCTGGATCGCAACAATACACTCGCCGATTCCAGCCCGACACGCTTCGTCACCGCCGCCAACGGCGAACTGTTGGTCAAGCTCAACCGTGGCAATGTGCAGCGCAAGGAGGATGGCTGGTTCAACCAGACCGAGCTGAAGCAACAGGCTACGCTCGCCGGCATGAACCACAACCTGCTCTATGGCGTGGAACTTGGGCGTCAGGTCAAGGATCAGTCCGTGTTCAGCCAGAACAACGTAGCGCAGGTTCCGGTGTACCGCGATGGCCTGATCGACGTGCCGTTCCAGGCCAACCGGCAAACCGCCAAGGGCACCAATACCCAGGACACGGCCGGTTTCTACGTCCAGGATCTCATCGAGTTGGCGCCAAAGTGGAAGGCGCTGCTGGGCGTGCGTTATGACGTGTTCGACCAGGAATACTCCGACGACCTGACGCACAGTTCCCTGTCTCGAACCGATAACACCTGGAGCCCGCGAGTCGGCCTGGTTTATCAGCCTGATCAGGTTCAGTCCTATTACGTCTCGGTGAGTCGTTCCTACCAGCCTTCCGCTGAAATGTTCGCCCTGAGTACGACGAACCAGGACCTGGAACCAGAAGAGACCACCAACTTCGAGATCGGCGGCAAGTGGGACCTGCTCGACAATCGCCTGGCGTTGACGGCGGCGCTGTTCCGTCTGGAGCGCACCAATATGAAAACCACCGATCCGGCGAACCCGAGCAAACTGGTACTGGCGGGTGAGCAGCGTACCGATGGTCTCGAACTGACCGCCAGCGGACAGTTGAGCGACAAATGGCAGGTCTATGCCGGTTACGCCTATCTGGATGCCGAGATCACCCAATCCAACAGCCGTACCAACGGTGTCGCCAACGAAGGTCAGACTCCGACCCTGACCCCGCGCCACAGTGCCAATCTGTGGCTGGTACGCTCTTTGACACAGGAATGGCGAGTAGGCATGGGGGCGAACTATGTCGATGACCGTTACACCGCCCTGGATAACCAGGTGGTCATGCCGGCCTACACCACGGTGGACGCAGCCTTGCTCTACAACCTGCCGAAATGGGACATGGCCCTGCGCTTGCGTAACGTCTTCGACAAGGACTATTACGCCTCGGCGCATGGCTCCGTGGATCTGATCACACCCGGTGCACCACGGACTCTGGAATTGAGCACCAACTACCGATTCTGAGTACGGTCCTCAGAACAAAGCCCGGTACTGCGACACCGCCGGGCTTTTTTGATATAGGCTTCATATGTTTCTGATATGTGCGGTAGTTGTATCAAAATAACAACAGTGTATCAGCTCAGTGTATCGATCAGATCGAATGGGGCTGTTCAGAGTTCCTCTTAGGTGAAAATCAACTAACTCAATCGACCAACTACCTAAACTTCAAGCAGAATAGCCACCATACTCATCCATCGAGTTTGGCGCGCAGTAAATACCCGTAAAATCGCAACTCGATTTATTCCACCAAGGTCGGGGGATATCCATCTAAGCGTAGAATTTGCGCAGGCGGATAAACGCAGGCAGCAAAAAGTAACGCAGTTCATCCGGCACCCAGTGTTCCGGCCGCGTTACAACTCAATTCAGTTAGATGCAATGGAACAACAGCGCCAGCGCTGTGGAGTCAGCTTGCGCAGTTGCATGAGCGATCAGCAGCCATTCCGATAATTAATGCCAGTTCGATTCAAGCGTTAACAATCGCACCGAGCGGGCAGAATTCGATTTTGGCTATCGCATGCATGAAGTCGGTAAGTGAGCTTCCGGTTGACGGGCGGGCAAGGCCAGGAAAGCCCTTGCCGCCGCCCCACATTAAAACTGTACTCACGCACAGGAAGACGCTCATGCACACCATTCGCAACACCTTGGTGGTGGTGGATTCGCAGCAGTCCAGGGACCTGATCCTGAATAGAGCCAAAATGATTGCCAGCGCCACCCGGTCGCACCTGCATCTGCTGGCCTGCGACAAGGGACACCAGCATTCCTCCTACCTGAACGACATGCAAGGCGGCTTGGTACAGGAGGGTTACAGCGTCAGCACCCAGCAGGCCTGGCATGGGAGTTCACACAAGACCATCATCGCCGCCCAACAAGCGGAAGGCTGCGGTCTGGTGATCAAGCAGCACCTGCCCGACACCCCGCTGATGAAGGCCTTTCTCACCCCCGAGGACTGGAAGCTGTTGCGATACTGCCCTTGCCCGGTGCTGATAGTAAAAACCGCAAGACCCTGGACCGGTGGCACCATTCTCGCGGCCATCGATGCTGGCAGCAGTGATATGGAGCATCGCGTCCTGCATTCCGGCATCGTCAGCCACGGCTACGACATCGCCACACTGGCCGGCGGCACGCTACACATGATGAGCGCCCACCCCTACCCCATGTTGTCGGCGGCCGACTCCGTATTCCAACTCAAAGAAAGCATTCAGGCGCTCTATCGCCAACTGTGCAAGACATTCCAGGCCGAATTCGACGTCAGCGACGAACGCCTGCATATCGAGGAAGGCTCGGCCGATGTGCTGATCCCGTACATCGCGCACAAGCTCGAAGCCGTGCTCACGGTGATCGGTAGCGTGGCCCGCACCGGACTGTCCGGCGCATTGATCGGCAATACCGCCGAAATGGTTCTGGATACCCTGGACAGTGACGTACTGGTGCTCAAACCGGACGACATCATTACCCACCTGGAAGAACTGGCCGCCCCTTCACCCAGTACATCGACAGATACTGCGGCATCCTCCTGGCCGTATAACCACCATCACCATCGGCCACGTACTTAGGCGTTAGTCAACTGCACCTACCTCGAGCAATACCACGGTCTTGAATCGATGCTCTAACGCTCAAGCGCCTCAATAGCCGGATCTGACCGGACGCGCTGGTTACTTGAAAACGGGCACGCTGGCTGACCCGTCTGATTTTTTCAGGTATTCACGCAGCCGGGCACCAATCTCGGAAATTTTCGCCTCCCCGGTACGCAAGGCTTGCGGGTTGGTATGCACCGAGTAGTTTCCCAGCGCGAGATCATAAGGATGAGGCTCCGCGGAGCCGATCACGAAGACCGTATCGCTGTGCATGGCCTCGAGCGTAACGCTGCCGCTACCGGGTTCGAAGACGACCATCTCTCCCGCCATGATCACCTCCGGTGCGCAGAGGGATCCGCGACTGACACTCAACCACAATGACTCATGACCCTTGGGTGGAACATAACTCCACGACTCTCCGGCAGGTAGCGTGACCAGCAGGTAGTTCATGCCAGCGGGAGCGCGGACCGGGCTTTGCACCCCCTGGTACGTCCCCAGAATCAAACGCGCCGGTCCCGTTTGCGGCATCACGCTTGACTCAAGGTATTGGCTATCGACACTGGCGTTTTCCAGCGCCGGCGGTAGTGCAACCCATAATTGAAAACCTTGAATGCGCTTCGATGTACCGACCGACATTTCCTTGCCATGCCAGACCCCGCCACCCGCGCGCATCCATTCAACACCGCCATAGTCAATCATCCCCGTACCCGAATCAGCATCCTCGAAACGCAAATTACCTTCGGTAATGACGGTGACAGTGGCGATGCCCGAATGCGGATGCAGCGGCATGCCGTTGATGAATGAGCTCTCGCCTTCAAACAGGTCAAGGAACACAAAAGGCTTGATCAGGTGGCCGAAGTCCGAAGGACTCATCAACCGCACAATCGCGCCATGCCCACTGCCGGTGGTGCGGTAGCGGATGGCCCGCCGGGTAACGGTGACTTGTGTATCGATCTGAGGCTGCTGCTTGAAAGGCATCGTGAAGACTCGAAGTTGGCGGCCTTTCGGCCCGATGTTGCAAACAATAGGCTCGGCCCTATTACTTGATAAGACGGTACAATTGGATTGCACTCATCCAGCAGCATCAGGAATGCCCCGCCATGCTCGATCTCAATGACATCGCCATGTTTGTGCAGGTAGTACACTGCGGCAGCTTTGCAGAAGCCGCGCGACGGCTGGGCATGCCACCCAATACCGTGAGTCGGCGCATCCAGCAGCTTGAAACGCGGCTCGGCACTCGGCTGCTGCAACGCTCCACTCGCAAGCTCACGCTCACCAGTGCAGGCCAGGGCTTTCATGAACGTTGCGTGGGTGCCGTCGATGACCTGCTTGAAGCGGGACAGGATTTGATCACGGGCAGTAGCGAGCCCAGTGGCCGGGTGCGCGTGGCGGCTCCGGCAGACTTTTTCGACTTCTTCGAGATGGCGTGGGTCAGCGAGTTTCTGGCCGCGTATCCGCGCGTGCGACTCGACTTCGTGCTCAGCGATGCAAAGGCCGACCTGATCGCCGAGCAGATCGATGTTGCCTTTCGCGGCGGCCCCTTGCGCGATTCAGGCTATGTCGGTCGTCAGATCCTTGACCCGCGCAGCGTCGGGATGGTCGCCAGCCCCGACTACCTCGCGGCGCGTGGCTCACCCCGTACGCTACAGGACCTGGCGAGCCACGACTGCGTGATTTCCGCGCATCCCGGCGGCCACGCCACATGGCGTTTGATCGGACCGAAGGGTGAGGAAGAGATACAAGTGACCGGGCGCTTCAGCGGCAATACCGCTCAGTCGCTGCGCAAGGCCGCCGTGGCGGGCCTCGGCATCGCGCTGCTGCCGCCGCTGATGGCCAAGCTTGAAGTGGATGCCGGCGTACTGGTCCCGGTGCTGCCTCAATACCAGCCCAACGGCTACGGCCTGAACGTGCTGTATCCGAGCCGCCGACAGCTTCCACCCGCGGTGTCGGCATTCATCGGTTTGGTGATTCGGAAAATGAATGCGGCAGATGTACCGCAGGTGTATCAGTAACCGCAGCCAATGCCGGCAACTTACCGGGTTGTATCGAGGACAAGCCTGCCCCGCAAATGACGGCCCATGCTTTTCTCGATCGCCACTTTGGCCTCACTCAACGGGTATGCCTCGACATCGACCGTGAGGTGGCCCTTGTCGAACAGTTCGGCAACGAGCGAAAGCTGTCGGCCATCGGAACGGGTGGCAAAGTTGGCGGGTGTCACACCATAGTCGTTGGCCAGCGACATATTCGGCAGGCTCACTGGCGAGACCAGCACACCGTTTCTTTTCAGCACTTTGAACGAACGGTTTTGCGTTTCGCCGCCTACCAGATCCAGTACGACATCGACACCGGCCACCAGCTCGTCGAATGCCTGGGTCGTGTAGTCGATGGTGTAATCGGCACCGAGGTCCTTCAGGTAGGCATGATTGTGCTCAGAGGCTGTCGCGTAGACTTCAGCGCCCAGGTACCTGGCAATCTGCACGGCCATGCTGCCCACCCCACCGGCCGCGGCATGGATCAACACCTTCTGCCGCCGTTGCACGCCAGCGTGGTCGGTCAGTGCTTGCCAGGCCGTCAGGGCAGCTGCGGGGACAGCGCTGGCCTGCAGGGCACTCAGCGATTTTGGTTTTATCGCCAGCTTTGAAACCTGGGCAACTGCCTTGGTCGCATAACCGCCAACGATATTGATGAAGCCGAACACTTCATCGCCGATGCTGAACTCAGTGACGCCCTGCCCCAGCGCGATCACGGTACCGGCCACCTCAACTCCCGGCGTAAACGGCAGCGGTAAAGGGATGAACGCTTTCATGGCGCCTGACAGGATCTTCCAGTCAATCGGGTTGACCCCTGCTCCGGCGACATCGATCAGCACTTCACCAACACCTGCCACCGGGTCTGCAATATCTTCCAGACGCAAAACTTCAGGGCTGCCGTATTCGTACACGCGTATGGCTTTCATGGAGGTCTCGACTATTGAAAAAGGCAGGAAAACACTGCGCTGCGAGGGGGCGGCCTTCGTAGCGCGGGGTATCAACGACGGCGAGCGTCGAGGCTGAAGCGACTGGCACCGAAGGCCACGACTTGCAGCAAGCCACCGGCCATCGCGATGTTCTTGAAGAAGTGAATGAACTGGTTCTGATCACCCAGCGCGTTATGAAAAGCCAGGGCGGTAAACACGCTGAACACGGCCAGCACAGCGGCAACGGTGCGGGTGCGGTAACCGGCGATCAACGCCAGGCCGCCACCGATCTCGACAACGATCGCCAGTACCAGCGCCAGTTGCGGAAGCGGAAGGCCTACCGAGCTGATGTAGCCGACCATCATCGCGGGAGCGGCCAGTTTCGAAAAACCGGAAAGAATGAAGATTGCGCTGAGCAGTACGCGGCCGATCAACGAGGCCGAGGCTTGGGTCACATCGGAACGGTTCTGTTCAGAGGTGGTGGAAGAAGCGATGTTTGCAGAAGTCGTCATGAGGTATTTCCTTCAAAGTTTGCGCGACTCGCCATGAATCGCTGCTGTGAAGAAATCTTGCGCCTTGACATCTAATCTGAATAGCCGACTAATTTAGATCATTAGATTCGAATAAATAGACAAGCAACTCACATCATCGAAAGGCAGTTCAATCGTGGATAACGCTGAACGAACTTCTGCAACAGACCCGGACGCGCAGATTCGCGGTCGGCGCCTGGCCGCATCCGCGGTCTGCGGGTATTGACCATTAGGTTCGAGGAAACAGGCATGATTTCTGATCCCGGAACACCGACTCTCGACCAACTGCGCGTGTTCCTGACCGTTGTTGAAGTCGGTAGTTTTGCAGCGGCTGCCAGAAAGCTGCATCGGGCCACTTCGGTCATCAGCTACTCGATTGCCAACCTGGAAATGCAACTCGGCGTGTCGCTGTTCGACCGTCAGACCACTCGCAAACCGCAGCTCACCGACGCCGGCCGCACCGTGCTGGCCGAAGCCAAGACCATCGCCAACGGCGTTCACGGTTTACGCGCCAAAGTGAGGGGGTTGCTTCAGGGGCTCGAAGCCGAAGTTCACGTGGTGCTCGATGTGATGCTGCCCCCGGAACGCGTAGTAGACGCACTCAAATCCTTTCGGGAGGAATTCCCTACGGTTGCCCTGCACTTGCACATGGAGGCCCTCGGCGCCGTCACCGAACTGGTGATCAACCGAGGAGCAATCATCGGCGTCAGTGGGCCGATGAACGAAGGTATCGACGGTATCGAAAGAATTGGCGTCGGCAGCGTCGAGCTGATTCCGGTGGCAGCCCCGAATCATCCGCTGGCTTCGAGCGACTCGAATGTTCCAGGCGCCGGGCGAGAATTCACGCAACTGGTGCTGTCCGATCGCTCGCTGCTGACCAAGGACAAGGATTTCGCCGTGCTCAGTAACCGCACCTGGCGCCTGGCGGACCTGGGCGCCAAACACATGCTGCTGCGTGAAGGCATCGGTTGGGGGAACATGCCGGCTCCGATGGTCCAGGAGGATCTGGAGAGCGGTCGGCTCGTGCAGTTGAACATTCCGGAATACAAAAGCGGACAATATTCCTTCGACGTCATCTACCGCACGGATCTGCCACCGGGTCCCGCGGCAAGGTGGTTGATCGACCGCTTCGTACAACAAGGCGCGGCGCTGGACGAGGCGATCAACCTACCGACTGTTTAAGTTATCGATTGGCGAAGAGAGGCAGCAATTGGCTGTGGACTCAACCGGTCGATGCAACAGATTGGCTGAATCGTTCAGCGGGTGTTTCGTAGTTCAGTGTTTTCCGAGGGCGGCGATTTATGCCACGGATAGCCCTTCGCGCTGAGTTGAAAGGCGTAATCGAACAAACGCTTCATGTACTCGCCATCGAATTTCTGATTGTGCGGAAAGTAAAAGTCGGAGCCTATGTACGCAAGATTGAAATCCGCTCCATCCTGCTGCGCCATACGGTAAATTCGCTCCAGGTCGCTGATCCCCTGAGTTTGAATCAATGCACTGATGGCTCGACCGCCGATGCTCAATGTACGGCGCTTTGTCCCGGACCACTGCGGCTCCAGTGTCCCATTACGAATGACATAGAATTGACGTTCGAGTCGCAAAGGCGCTCCGGTGGCTTTGCTCAGCGACATCACGGTGCTAGGCGGATAAAGAAACACTTGAGTGATGACCCCTCCGTCCACGTGCATTTCCTGAAACTGTTTGCCGTCAACGTCCACATCGATCATGACGGGTGAGACTGCACCGGGAATACTCATCGACGCGAGCATGATGTTGCGAAAGAGGTCGAGCGCTCCCGGTGCCTGGCTGGAGGCAATTGCGCCCATGTTCCAAGTGACGGGCCGCCCTGAATCAAGGTCAGTTGTGCCGATCAGCAGAATTCGTCCTTTAGCGTATTCCACCGCAATCGCCGCAAGAATCTCCGCAGTGACGTATTTTGCTATGAGACGCGACAGTGGCTTGCTGTCCGCTATACCGTCGCTGGCAAGACGGGTCAGCACGCTTCGCGAATGAAAAATGTCTTTCGGACCGATTGCGTTGCAGGCATACCGAATCACGCCGTCGTGCTCAGCGCCCAGGTAAGCGAACGGGGCGACCAGGGCCCCCGCGCTAATGCCCGTGACGACCTTGAACATGGGTCGAGTTCCATGCTCGGTCCATCCAGCAATGAGTCCCGCTGCGAATGCACCTGCATCGCCGCCGCCCGAAACTGCCAGCATATGTGCCAGCGGCAGGATATTGTTCGGCTTCCCAGCCTTGGCCAGAACCTCGCTCTCACGCTTGTTGGACTGAACCGCATCCTGAATGAACGGAGTCAGGTCGTGGTCCAGTCTGTAGCGAGCATTGGGAATGCCTGGGATGACGGCTTTTTCCGTCAAGGTTGGCGGAACGGCATCACGGCGCGGCAGCCACGCTTGAAGCAACAGGTCCAGAGTCGAGGCGCCAGGTCTGAGAGGAAATGGTTTCAAAACGCCTCCTACGGCCCCTGCAGTCGACAGCAAGCGCGCTCATCGTACCCGAGAAAGTCCTTGGCCATGGTGGCCGAAATGACGACACGCCAGCCGACTGCGACGCGTCATTCAAACGCCAGGCAACTCATTTTGCGCTCCATTACATGATAAAAAAACTCATTGGCCGACAGCCTTGGTGAGAGGCCGCTTCCACACCCCATGGCGGCCCGTCGCTTCAGGCGCAGATGTACCGATAGCGGCCAGTCAAGACGTACAGCATTTGAGCCACGCCGGAGCGCAAGCTGTCGATGATATGATCCAGGCGTCTATATCTCGCCAAGAAATCGCCCATGGATCGCTTGTCTACGTTGTTGTCGCAGTTCGGCGTGCGCGCAAACCTGTTTTACAATGGCAAGCTGTGCGGCCTGGCGTCCTACGATGGCGCTGAACGACGTGGTTATATCCACCTGCTGCAGGCTGGTAGCGTCACGTTGCTGGGGCCCGATCGCAAGGGCTTGCTACTGACCCGGCCCAGCCTGATTTTCATGCCACGCCCCAGCCGGCATCAACTGTTGGCCGGTGAGTCCGAGGGCGCTCAACTGTTGTGTGCGTCAATGGAGTTCGGGGGTGGGGTCGATAATCCGTTGTCGGCTTCGTTACCCGATTGTCTGGTGTTGTCCCTGGATGAGCTGCCAATGCTGGCCGATACGCTGAAATGGATGTTCGGCGAGGCGGCGGGCACGCATTGTGGCAGGGAGGCAGCGCTGGATCGCTTGTTTGAACTGCTGATCATTCTGTTGTTTCGGCATCTGCTTGATCATCAACAGTTGCGTACCGGAATGATGGCCGGACTGGCCGATTCGCGGCTGGCGCGCTCTCTGGTGCAGATTCACAACGCCCCTCATCGTGCCTGGTCAATTGCGGAACTTGCGAGCGAGTCGAACATGTCTCGCGCGGCCTACGCAGTGCATTTCCGGACTGTTATCGGGCAGACGCCTGCCGATTATCTGTTGAGTTGGCGTATCAGTCTGGCGCAGAAGCGTCTGCGTGAAGGACGGTCAATTACGCTGATCGCCACCGAGGTCGGCTATGACAGTCCTTCGGCACTTGCCCGCGCGTTTCGACGCAAGACGGGGTACAGCCCTCGGGACTGGATGAAAGATCTGGCAGGAAAAGATGAAGGGGCAATGGCCTGAAACTATCGAACTGCTTCAGGCCATCCCGAGAGGCCGATCATCGGTTTAGCGGCTTTCCAGCTCAGTCAGAGAATGGCCGGCCACAAATATTGAAGCGGCAAGCAACCCGATGTCTTTAAGAAGAAACTGGCCCGGCACAACCGTAATGGCTGGAAAACCGAGGCCGGGTTCAATCACGCCGGGAGTCGAGAACATGAAGCTCAAGGTCGTGAAGAACAGTCCGGCAGACAGCGCACCACCAATCAATGAAAGCTTGGGTGACAGCAAGCGACCTGCAATCAGAACACCGATCGAGACCTCCAGTACGCCGAGCAGACTGGAGAAGGTATCGACACTGAAAATCTCATAAACCCAACCCAGGAACGGGCTGTTGCTCACCAGCGGAACCAGCCCGACGGCTTCATAGTGCGTGAACTTCATCCCGCCGAACCAGAAGTAAATGACAGCGAGCGCAAAGTAAGCACCGTAGGTGCCAAGCGCCATGGTTTTGATCCCGAGCGTTGAATGGTTTTGTGCGTTGTTGGTTGTGTGGTTCTCGATACTCAAGGTTTTCATGATCAAGGCTTCCAATAGTGTGGTGAGGAACGCTAGTCAGCAACCCGGCGCGGTGTGCGTTGGGAGTGGAGACAGTGTCGCCGTTGATTCCACGCTCATGGCTTCTGAACGTATTGCGTTCAGTGCAGATCGTCTTGACTCATTGCAGGTCTTGAACCAGACATATCGTTGTGTTTGATTCATCACCATCTGCTGTTGGTGCATCAAGGATTGAGCCAGGAAACTCGGTGCCCTTGATCTCACACTTTGTTACCGCATACCCCAGCCAGGTGTAAAAACCTGCATTGGTAACAGCCTCGCAGGCTGCCTCCCCCCTGCACTCACCTGCCTGAAAAGCCCATTCCAGAGCGCTGCGTGCGTTTTCTAAAACACCCAATCCACGAATTGGCCGGGTGATTGCATATGATTGTCTGTACAAGTACTTGCGTGTGCATAGGACATTTCGCCACGCAGTACATGCGCTCTTGCGGCACAAGCGCTTTCGATGGTCCTTGGGAATAAAATAATGAAAAAAGCATTTCTCACCCTTTCTGCATTGGCTTTGTGTGTGGCTGCCGGTTCTGTGCTGGCCAAGGAGTACAAGGAGTTGCGCTTCGGCGTCGACCCCTCTTATGCGCCGTTCGAATCCAAGGCCGCCGATGGCAGCCTGGTGGGCTTCGATATCGACCTGGGCAACGCGATCTGCGCTGAGCTGAAGGTCAAGTGCAAGTGGGTTGAAAGCGACTTCGACGGCATGATTCCCGGCCTCAAGGCCAACAAGTTCGATGGCGTGATCTCTTCCATGACCGTCACGCCGGCGCGTGAAAAAGTCATCGACTTCTCGAGCGAGCTGTTCTCCGGCCCGACCGCGCTGTTATTCAAGAAAGGCGCGACCATCGGCACCGATCCGGCCTCCCTCAAGGGCAAGAAAGTCGGCTACGAGCAAGGCACCATCCAGGAAGCCTACGCCAAGGCGGTGCTGGACAAGGCCGGGGTAGAGACCCAGGCCTACGCCAACCAGGACCAGGTGTACGCCGACCTGATCTCCGGACGCCTCGATGCCTCGATCCAGGACATGCTGCAAGCCGAACTGGGCTTCCTGAAGTCGCCACCAGGTGCCGACTTCCAAATCAGCGAGCCAGTCGAAAGCCCCCTGCTGCCAGCCAAAACCGCCGTGGGCCTGACCAAAGGCAACGCCGAGCTCCAGGCCTTGCTGAACAAAGGTCTCAAGGCACTGCACGACAACGGCACCTATGCGGCCGTTCAGCAGAAGCACTTTGGCGATCTGAATCTCTACAGCGGCAAATAATGACCCTGCGCCCATTTGCGGATGGGCGCTTTCTGGATTGACGTAGGGCTGCCCAATGCTAGAAAACCTGTTGATGATCCTGGGGCTGTCAGGCTTCAGCCTCAAGGGCTTTGGCCCGCTGTTGCTGCAAGGCACCTGGATGACTGTCAAATTATCCTTTCTGTGCTTGCTGGTGAGCGTTGGCCTGGGCCTGATCGGCGCCAGCGCCAAGCTGTCGAACTCGGCACTGCTGCGCGTCCCTGCGCAGGCCTACACCACACTGATCCGCGGGGTGCCGGACCTGGTGCTGATGCTGCTGATCTTCTACAGCCTGCAAACCTGGCTGACCAGCCTGACCGAAGCGCTGGGCTGGGACTATATCGAAATCAACCCCTTCAGCGCCGGGGTCATTACCCTGGGCTTCATCTATGGTGCGTATTTCACCGAAACCTTCCGTGGCGCCATCCTTGCCGTACCGCGAGGGCAGATGGAAGCGGCTACCGCCTACGGCCTGACCCGCGCCCAGCGCTTTCGCCTGGTGGTGTTCCCGCAAATGATGCGTTTTGCCCTGCCGGGCATCGGTAATAACTGGATGGTGATCCTCAAGGCCACCGCGCTGGTGTCGATCATTGGCCTGGCCGATCTGGTCAAGGTGGCTCAGGACGCGGGCAAGAGCTCCTATCAGCTGTTCTTCTTCCTGATGCTGGCCGCCTTGATCTATCTGGTGATCACCACCGTTTCGAACTACGTCTTGCGCCGGATGGAAATCTTCTACGCCGCAGGCACCCGGGAGGCCGTGCGATGATCGAGCTACTGCAGGAATACTGGAAACCTTTCCTGTTCCAGGACGGCAATCACATCACCGGGCTGGCCATGACCCTCTGGCTGCTCAGTGCCTCGATCTTCTTCGGCTTCGTGATGTCGATCCCGCTGTCGATTGCCCGGGTCTCGAGCAATGTCTGGGTGCGCTGGCCGGTGCAGTTCTATACCTATCTGTTCCGCGGTACGCCGCTCTATATTCAGCTGCTGATCTGCTACACCGGCATTTACAGCCTGGCCGCGGTGCGTGCTCAGCCAGTACTGGATGCGTTCTTTCGCGATGCGATGAACTGCACCATCCTGGCCTTCGCCCTGAACACCTGCGCCTACACCACGGAGATCTTCGCCGGGGCGATTCGCAGCATGGCCCATGGTGAAGTCGAAGCGGCCAAGGCCTATGGTCTGACCGGCTGGAAGCTGTACACCTACGTGATCATGCCATCGGCCCTGCGTCGCTCGCTGCCTTACTACAGCAACGAAGTGATTCTGATGCTGCACTCCACCACCGTGGCCTTCACCGCGACCATCCCGGACATTCTGAAAGTCGCGCGGGACGCCAACTCGGCGACCTTCCTGACCTTCCAGTCGTTCGGCATCGCCGCGTTGATCTACCTGGCAGTCACTTTCTCCCTGGTCGGACTGTTCCGCCTGGCTGAACGCCGTTGGTTGTCTTTCCTCGGCCCGGCTCATTAATTCAGGATGCTTGTTCATGTACAAACTGACCGTTGAAAACCTGCACAAAAGTTACGGCAACCATGAAGTCCTCAAGGGCGTTTCGCTAAACGCCAAGACTGGCGATGTGATCAGCCTGATTGGCGCCAGTGGTTCGGGCAAGAGCACCTTTCTGCGTTGCATCAACTTCCTGGAAACACCCAACGACGGCGCCATGAGCCTGGACAACCAGCCGATTAAAATGGTCCATGACCACCACGGCATGCGCGTGGCCGACGCCAAAGAACTGCAACGCATCCGCACACGCCTGGCGATGGTGTTCCAGCACTTCAACCTGTGGAGCCACATGACCGTACTGGAAAACATCACCATGGCCCCGCGCCGGGTGCTGGGCGTCAGCAAGAAGGACGCGGAGGATCGCGCCCGGCGTTACCTGGACAAGGTCGGTTTGCCGGCACGGGTTGCAGATCAATACCCGGCGTTTCTCTCAGGGGGTCAGCAACAACGGGTCGCCATTGCCCGTGCCCTGAGCATGGAACCGGAGATCATGCTGTTCGACGAGCCGACTTCGGCCCTGGACCCGGAACTGGTGGGCGAAGTGCTCAAGGTGATCCAGGGGCTGGCCGAAGAAGGCCGCACCATGATCATGGTGACCCACGAAATGAGCTTTGCGCGCAAAGTGTCGAACCAGGTGCTGTTCCTGCACCAGGGGCGGGTCGAAGAACAGGGCGCGCCCGAAGATGTATTGGGCAACCCGAAAAGCGAGCGCCTGCAGCAATTCCTCAGCGGCAACCTGAAGTAACCGCAGCGCCTTCGAGCAACCGCAGGGTCGCTCGAAGGCGCTGGCTCAACCCTCAAAACGCCCGCTGAACGATTTGGCCAATCTGTTGCGTCCACCGGTTGAATCCACAGTTGTACGCGGCCCTTCGCGGCAGGCTTCAGTCGGCCAAAAGCAGTCCTCCTCTTTTCTCGCCAGACTAAGGTTGCGACCGCAGTTCCGATTGTTTTCCACCATTATCGTACAACCTGCAAGATGCCTTATGCGCCCATTTCGGGGCGCCCCCCCAAGAGGTAACCTTCGTCACTTTCCATGGAAAGGGCTTCAAGCAACACCTGCTCCAGGATGACAAAAAAACATTTGATGTGAGCCTGTTTCAATGCCTGCGGCCGGGTCACCAGATAGACCTCCATATCTGGAAGCTGGAGATCCGGGAACAGCCCAATCAGATCCTTCGCCAGAATACGGGGCAGCACCGCCACGCCCATACCTCGCCTCACCGATTCGAGCTGAACCGCGAACGAGCTCACGCTGATCTGCGTGCGGTCCAGCCCCGCGGCCTTTGCCACACGCATTTGCGGCAACATGTCCAGCGGAGGAAGCAAGCCAATATTGACCGCAGTGGCCGGAGTCAGCCCTGGAAACCGCTTCAGATAACCTGCATCGGCGAAGACACCGTAAGCGAGCCTGCCTATGGAGCGATAAATCAGCGACGGTTCACCCAGATGAGTCGTGCGTACAGCAATGTCTGCGACGCCGCGGACGATCTTGTGAAAGTCGGCTGTTATCAGCAACTCCACCGAGCATCGCGGATGCAGAGTGGTGAAGCGACTCGCGGCCTCCAGCACGCAAGACGAGAACCCCTCCCCTGCACTGACCACGACACTGCCAGACAGCTCTGTGTGTAGCTCGGACATGCCTGTAACGGTTTGACGCCTCAAGCCCGCTTCTGCAGCCAGGGCAACGTCCACGAGGGATTGGCCTCGCGGGGTCAACCTGCATCCTTCGACTCCCCGCTCGACGAGTGGCTCGCCAAGTGCGCCTTCAAGTTGGGTCAGCCGTCGCGCCACAGTAGACGCAGCGACCCCCAGCAATTGGCCGGCCTGAAGAAAGCTGCCACGTCGCGAGACTGCCAACAGCAGGCGAAGATCGTCCCAGTTTGCTTGCAAAGCCATGCTTCATATCTTCCCTGATCCGCAAATTTGCAAATCCATTATGCAGCAGTCGCTGTTTTTCGGCAGAGGCGTCAACGGTATATCTACACCCCCTCGAAAAGAATGGAATGGACTGTATGAATACTGGCCCAAACGACTATGCGGAACGCGCCGCCAGCGCCTTTAATCGCCGAGACCTGGAGGCGATGCTTGCGCTGGTTTCCGAAGACTTCGTCTACTTCGATGGCATGGGGATACAAACCGGTCGGGAGGCCATGCACAAGCGAGAGCGCGCATTACTCGAAGCGTTCCCCGATGCCAAGGTGACCTTGAGCCCATTTATCATCGCTGACGATCGCTTGGCACTCACCGCCCTCCTGACCGGCACCTTCACTGCACCATTAGTGCTGTCGGACCGGGTGATTCCACCCCATGGACGCCACATTGCCGCGTACTACGCCGCACACTTCACCTTCAGAGACGGGTTGGCCATACGTGAAGAGGCCTTCTTCGACAGTGCGGTGTTGATGCCGTTAGCCGATCAGAGTGAGGGCTGACACATGCATAACACATTCGTCACTGGCGCGACCGGCTTGTTGGGCAACAACCTGGTGCGCGAATTGGTCGCTCGTGGCTGCGTGGTCAAAGCCCTGGTCCGTTCAAGAGCCAAAGGTGAACAACAGTTCAAGCATTTGCCGGGTGTGGAACTGGTGGTGGGTGACATGGCCGATGTCGACGCGTTCGCAGCGTCGCTGCAAGGCTGCGATACGGTGTTCCACACCGCAGCGTTCTTTCGCGACAACTACAAGGGCGGCAGCCACTGGGAGGAACTTGAAAAAATTAATGTGTCCGGTACCCGGAGCCTGCTTGGTCAGGCCTACCGCGCGGGTATACGACGGTTCATCCATACGTCTTCCATTGCCGTGCTCGACGGCGCTCCCGGCACGTCAATCGATGAAACCTGCCTGCGGGCCGACGCCGACGCGGATGACTATTACCGCAGCAAGATCCTCGCCGACCGTATCGTCTTGTCATTCCTGGAAGTCCATCCCGATATGCATGCCTGCATGGTCCTGCCTGGCTGGATGTGGGGCCCTGCCGACATTGGCCCGACCTCCTCGGGACAGTTGGTCAACGATGTCGTACGCGGCAAATTGCCCGGACTGATCCCCGGTAGCTTCTCCGTTGTCGATGCCCGCGATGTGGCATTGGCGCAGATCACCGCAGCCAGGTATGGGCGCCGAGGTGAGCGCTATCTCGCGGCCGGCCGGCCTATGACAATGCGTGAGCTGGTGCCCGTTCTTGGGCGTATCGCAGGCGTCAAGACACCCGTTCGACAACTGCCGCTGCCCTTTCTGTACGCCTTGGCGGCTGTGCAGGAAATCTATGCGCGTATTACCGGCAAGCCGATTCTGCTGAGCATGGCCACGTTGCGCCTGCTGGTACGAGAAAAGGACCGCACCTGTTTCAATCACGGCAAGAGTGAACGAGAGCTTGACCTGAGTTTCCGGGCGTTGGAGCAAACAATTGCCGATACAGTGGCGTGGTACCGAGATCACGGTTGGTTTGAAACACACCAGGACAAGGACGTAAGCAGACAGTGAGCAGAAAAATAATCCTGATGCGTCACGGCCAGCCAAAGCTCGTCGCAAGCGACAAAATGTCAGCGCTCGATATGAAAGACTGGATCGAACATTACAACCGGTCCGAAATTACCAACCAACCCGTCCCGGATGCCAGCATGCAGCTCGCCGCAACCGCCACGGTGATTGTCTCAAGCAACGCGCCTCGTGCACTGGCGTCCGTCCAGGCTCTCGGCCTGAAGCCCGCCCTCGTCGACGCGCTTTTCCGTGAAGCGCCACTGCCTTATGGTCACTGGAAACTGCCACGGCTATCGCCGTTTACCTGGGCATTTATCCTTCGAATCTTATGGTTGTGCGGTTACTCACGCAGTGTCGAATCCGTCGGCGCTGCGAGGGTGCGCGCCCGCACGGCAGCGCAACGACTTCAGTCCCTTGCCAACGAAGGACCGGTTTTGCTGCTCGGGCATGGCTTTATGAATCGAATGATCGCCAGACAACTGGTGGCAGATGGATGGACTCGCCAAAAACGTAACGGTAGCCAATATTGGAGTGCGACGGTGTATCAAAATGGCGGTGTTTAAAAGGTGAGAATTTCGGCTTTAAAGAGATCGGTGAAATCTCCATCAAAACTGACCGAGCTGAAATTGGTATGGTTGTAACGACATCGAGGAAGCCCACCGCTACCTCGAAGCCAATCAGCAGATCGCAAAAGTGGTAGTCACCGTCTGATCTCCACAGGGATGGGCTGGACGACGGTAATACTTCCAGCCCTGTTCCTGTTCCTATCCCGAGCCGAGCCGAATGTCCGCATTGGGTTGCGGCTTCCCGATGAAAACCATGGCATACAGCAACTCATGCCCGCTAGTCTTCAATACGCCCCGTGGAATCCCGATCGCGTTCGTAGTGTCGTGTCAGCGGAAACGGCGGCAACCAGGCCTCGCGACGCACGACCCAGCTCTCGTAGGTTGGCGTCAGCTGGTCAGGGGCATCCAGGGACCCGAGGTTCACTTCGATTTCGTCTGCGCTGCGTGCGAACACGGACGAACCGCAGTGCGGGCAGAAATGCCGTCCGGCGTAGTCACGGGTTTCACCTTCGATCGTCACGGCATCCTGATGAAAAATCGCGGACGCGTGAAACAGCGCCCCATGATGCTTGCGGCAGTCGAGGCAGTGACAAATGCCAACCCGGAACGGGCGCCCCGACGCGACCAGGCGCACGTTGCCGCACAAACAACCGCCGGTGAATCGGTCCAT
The DNA here is from genome assembly GCF_000282395.1 of Pseudomonas sp. GM55. Lineage (NCBI taxonomy): Bacteria > Pseudomonadati > Pseudomonadota > Gammaproteobacteria > Pseudomonadales > Pseudomonadaceae > Pseudomonas > Pseudomonas sp. GM55. The sequence goes on from NZ_AKJJ01000150.1 coordinate 51,638, forward strand.
GCCGTGTCTCCTCTGAAACCACACCGTCAGGTTGATCGAATCCGATCAATCGCACGATTGCCAATTGTAGGTCGATTCGACGTCCCCCCCCAAGGTTGTCAGGCTACCGCTGGTGGATGCGCCAATGCCGACACAACGCCTCCACTTCCAGCCCGGCACAGCCACTCACCGACCCTGCGTTTAACAGTTTTTGAGAGTTATTGATTCGGATTATCCCGCTGCTGCAGGCAGCATTCGGCCCGCATTGACGGCGTGCAAGCACCTGCTTTGCGTAACCGACTGGCGAGTACCCGTGCCCGAATGCAAGGCACCCAGACCAATGCCTGGCGCCAGGCCGGAACCCGAATGACAATTTTCATCAATTGAGAACCAAACACATGGGCATGTCGAATAAATGGATTGCGGGTATTGCTTTGAGCTGTGTATTTCAGGTCGGCTGCGTCTCGAAAGTGGCGCAGCAAGAGCAATACTCGGGCTTCCTGGGCAACTACCAGGGCCTGGAGGAGCAAACTACACCGAGTGAGCAGAAAGTATTGCGCTGGGTATCGCCGGGGTTCGATCCTCGCGCGTACTCCACAGTGGTGTTCAGGCAGATGGAGCTGTATCCGGCACCGAAGCCGACCGCGCGCGTCAGCCTGAAGACACTGCAAGACTTGCAATTGATGGCCAGCAACAGCGTCAAGACCGCCTTTGCCCGCCGCTATGCAATCGTCCCTTACCCGCAACTGGCGCCAACCAATTCGCGTTCGCTGATCCTGCAAGCGGCGATCACTCACGTCAGCGCCAACAACGAAGGCATGCACTGGTATGAGGCCGTTCCGATCGGGGCCATTGTCGGGGCGACACAAGCAGCCACCGGGCATCGGGACCAGACTGCCGAAATGTACATCGAAGCCAACCTGATCGACGCCAAGACCGGTTTGCCAGTCGCGAAGGTCGTTCGCAAGGTGTTCGGCGCGACACTCGATAACGCCGAGCAGCCGATTGTCGCCAATGACTTCAAGGTTGCACTCAAAGGCATGACCGACGATATGCAGGCCCTCCTCCTCAAGCATTGACGCTCAAGCAAACCCCATCGCAAACGTCGCAGTGCCTGCCGTCCAGCGGCATTGGAAGGCATGGCAAGCAGACCGGCATGGGGTTTCGAAGTGGCGCCACGCCACGTTTACCCTCTGACAAACCGTTAGCCGCGCCGACGCCTGACGTGAGGTTCAATGATGAAAATACTGGCCCATACCTTAGCGACCCTTATTGTGTCACTGAGCATCAACGCCCAGGCGGCGACGGTGATCCCCCTCAAAGGTCAGACTTCCCAGACCATCCAGCAGGACACCAGTGCCTGCCAATCCCAGGCCAACGCGCAATATCCGGTACAGAGCACCGTGCCTTCCGGCGGCCGGGTAAAGGGCGCCGCAACCGCCGCGGTAGCCGGGGCCGCCGCGGCAGAAGTTCGGGGCCGCCAGCATGAAAACGTCTATGACCAGATCGACGACGATACCAAGCAAGACTATCGCCAGAACCGGGCACGCAGTGCCGCGGCTGCGGGCGCCGTTGTGGGGGCTTCCAGGCAGCGACAGGAGCGCCGGCAGAACCTGAATGCGAGCCAGCAAAGCACCACCGCCAGCAACTCGGTCTATAGCAGTTGCCTGCAACAACGTGGCTACGATGTTTTGCCTTGATCGGCGGCAAAGATGACCCGAAACGTTTATCGACCTTCCAGTCCATGACTCAACGAATCAAACCGAATTGAACTTGAGGGCTCCACCCATGCGCCTTGTATGTGTTCCTGTCGTGATGTTCGCTTCCTGGCTCCTGGCCGGTTGCGCCACCTCCCCGAACACCCCGACTTCAACGTTGCAAACGGACAAATCGCCCGAGCAGTATGTCGACTGCCTCGTACCGAAGTTAAAGGACAAACAGATGAGCCCTTTGGTGTCAGGGAGCGAACGCAGCTACCGGGTTGTCGTTTCGAGCAAAGTTGCCGTAGACACCGTGCTGGAAACCCATAGGGCACAGGATGGAGGCAAGGTGTATCTATACGAGCGCCAATTGCTGGCCTCGACCTTCAAGCCATCGAGCTTCGAGCGTGTTGCACAGGAATGCCTGTAGCACCAGCCAGCGACTTGCCGTTTCAGGTGTTAGAGCAGCCCAAAAAAAGGTTCATCACGCAATCCCGGGAAACATAGATAACGCAATTCCTGTAGGAGCCGGCTTGCTGGCGATGGTCGTTAACGATAACGCGTGTGAACTGGATAAACGCGGCGCACTTGAGTCCATCGCCAGCAAGCTGGCTCCTACAGTTTCCCGGGATTCCGTGAAGACCCCAAAAAAAGCCCCGCGTCCCTCATGAAAGGACGCGGGGCAAAGGCCGTTGAACGAGAGGTGAGGATCGTTTACGTCGCGACAGGCAGACCCTGAACGCGATAGGTATCAACGTTCCTCGAGATCCATTTAAAGCGGTAACGAGCCTGGTTCAAAGCTAATTGGAATCAAAAATTCTTTGTAGTCAACCAGGCGCACAAAAAACAATCATTGACTTGTATTGGGAAAACTCTCTACCCGTTCAAGTAGCAACTCATGCCTTGTCTGGGCAACGATGGCGGTCCACTCAGACCTGGCTGCGTGCAAATCCACCTGCCCGAGCTTGCAGTTTTCGGATAGCGCAAACAGTCCATTCCAAGCATTATTCATGGTGTCAAAATCAAAAACCATGGGTCATCCAGCAATGCTTTTCCTTCGTTTGATTCAACCGATGCCAGTGGCAGCCAGGGCTGTTGGCCACACTGCACGCCTCTGAAACGAGCCGTTCCAGCACTGTAGATGCGACACACAGTGCACCTTCCGCCTGGCCCTCATCTTCGTTCACCTCCAAGACCAGAATGTACCGAGCCAACTCCGGCCCCTATACTCAGGCCTGTATCGCCTGAACGGAAGTTTTCTATGAGCCACACCTTCAAGTTGAAAAATGGCGCTGTGGCAGTATTTGACCCAGACAGCGCCGTGCTTTCCATTACAACCCCCCATGGAGATGTACAAAATTCCACGCTAGGCAGAGCCGAGTCACGCCTGTTGGACCTGCTGCTCATGGAGCCAGGTGTCACTAAAAGCCGCGACGAAATCATCGACTACACCTGGAATGACCGCGTGGTTGCCTCCGGCAGTTTGAATCAAACCGTTTTCTCACTACGTAATATTCTTAATGACAGTCGGGATCACGAGATTTTGATGACTGTTCCTCGACGAGGATATTGCTTCAACCGCAACTGCATAGTCGATGCAGCAGCAGATGTACCAACTCCCTTGGAGGAAACTGCGCAGCCACCTGTTCCCGACGCTGGACAACTGCCGCCACCTGGTAGTGATGAGCCGCCAACACCTTCAGGTAAAACCGGAAAAACCATCGGCATTACAAAGGCCCAACTGATCGCTTACATCGTTACGCTGGCAGTCGTTGCCTTTACTGTTTTTCAATTCGATTTCGACGCGCCAAAAATTGAAGTGTCCAGCGTCGACAAGAATGGATTGGTCATCCACGCCGTAGGCAATGATCTGGCCGAAGCACGAGCGCTGATGGAACTGTCGGCCAAACAATCTGAACAGCTGCCGCCAAGCCTGAAAGGTCAAGTCTGGATCAACCTGTATAAAGCCAACTATTCCGTTTCGTGCATTCGCCCGGATCTAAGCACCGCAAATCTGCAATTGAACAGCAGTGAAAGAGACCTCGCCTTGATGATTCGTCAATGTCTGGAAGTCACCTTATGAAGTTTGAGATCCCGCAAGTCATTCACTGGCCGATTATTGCCCTGATCAATGCACTGTGCATTTTCTCCTTTTTTTATTCGCCTTCGCACTACATGGAAAACACCAGCTATCAAACAAAAACCCGGCAATGGCTGGAAGACCTCAATCAACTCAATACCGAAGAATACCTCACCATCGGGCATGGTCGACTCACTGGAACCACGCTGGAAAGCCTGAATGGACAAATCCGCAATGCGACCATTTCGGCGAATATAATCGGAGAAAACAAAACACACGTGCAGATTCAAGTCAGGAACGTCAAACTCAGTCAGGACAATGAACTCTTTGCCATTGAAAAGACCCCCGACCTGTTCTTCAGACGCCAATACGTCTTGCAAGAAGGCGCCATACTAAACTACGAATTGATTCCGACGCAGAACAAGAATGCCGTGTGTTTTTACCTGCATGAACTTGGCCGCTTGCGCTGCATGAACCATTAGTCGCCCTCCCGCACCGACCCGACACCGGCCTGGCACAGATTCACATCAAAGAATCTTCCAGGCAAAAATAACAGTTATTGATTTGAATCAGATGGCACGCCAGCAAAAAATCCCCCGCCGATAATCTCTGGGATCGAGCCTGCTTGATTCCCATCCGGGACAATGCCCTATACAGGGGAATCAAGTGAAAGCCATGCACTTCCTGCGAACCAGCAAATCGCCGACTTTGGGATTCCTGGCGGTTCTGTTTTTGTCTGCCATGCCACTTTATTCGCTAGCGCACGACGAGCACGCCGTCGAAAGCACGACAATTGAATATTTTGAAATTGAAACAAGCCCCGATGAAAGCCAGAAAATGTCGCATCTGAAAATTCATACCGAGAATGAGTATCACACCGACGAGCAGGAAAGTGATTTCCCTCTCTCTGGCCCTCCACAAGGTGATGCCAGCATCAGTTACGCCAACTCGCGCATATGGCTATGAGGCCGACACAGGCGGTGACGGGCCCCTTCTGACGACTTGGTAAATATGAGTTTTTGATTTTGGCAGGTGCAATCCGGGTGAGATTGTTTGCAGACCAATCCGTGGCAGAGCTGCAGCTGATACTGCGTTCTGCCTGAATGAACTGCTAATAAGGAAATCGCCTCGATGCTGCTGAAAAACTTCGTCACCGTGTCGTTTGGTTTATTGCTTTCTCTCAAGGCCATGGCCGACGACAAGGGAGTCTACAGTGCAAAATTGACCTGTGCCGAAACCGACAAGAAGGCCCCAAGTGCTGTGAAAACCGGCTATCAGGTAAACACGGGTTATCGCATTGACGACTTTCATTCATTTTCAGCCGCCGCCATTGACCCGATGAAACCCCAATCGAAAATCTTCAGTGCGAAGGTTGACCCGCGCAACGTCCAGCACATGGACGACTCTCCATCGGACAGCAAGTACGCATTTTCCGCGGAACTGGAACTGATCCGGGGGCTCTGACAACGCTGCGCGGACAGTCATTGCCTGACCCTAATCATTTAACAGATGAGCTTTCAATTTCATGAGTATCGCACCGCCCGATGAAATCTTTCATTTGTCTTCTGCCTTGCCAAGCCAACTGAATAGAACGATAGGCAAATGGGAAATGAGCCTTATCCCGACTGAGCATGAGGCGCACATTCGCCAACATAAGCTCTTTCACAGCGCCGAACTCCAGTGCAGTCGTCTTGAGTTCGACTCATCCGTCACGCTGGTCAGCGCTGTCCCTGCCGGATGCGTGACATTCGCCATTTCGCACGCCCCGATTGGTCGCCCTGTCGTCAACAGTCACAAACTGCGGCCCAACGAAATCATCGTACTGCGCAGCGATGAGTCGGTGCATTACACCTGCGAACCGAATGAAACGCTTTTCACCCTGACCACAACACTGGAGCATTATGACCGGTGCCGCCAACGTCGCTCGGTCATCGATGTACTTGCTAACAGAACAGAGCACAGTTTCCAGGCCGAGAATTTTCAATTCATACGATCTGCCATTCAAGCCATTGGCGACGCCTGTGACGACATCAACGACGCCGATGCGGTACTTGCTTCTCTATTGCAGGCGTTGACGCCCGCTGGCGGCTTCAGCCGTAAAGTCCCGACAAGAAGAAAGGTGGCGATAGAAGCCATAGAGTACATACATGAAAACACAAAAAAGACGCTCACCATAAAGTCACTCGTAAGGCAACTTGAAACCACAACCCGCACCCTGCACTTTGGCTTTATTGAAACGTTCGGGATGTCGCCAATCGCGTATATCCGGAACTTGAGACTCGCCAGTGCCCGCCAGGATCTGATCAATAAAACCTGGCCCACCGTGACGGAAACCGCGATGTTCTGGAACTTTCATCATCTGGGTCGGTTTTCCAAGGCGTATCAGATTGCTTACGGAGAGACACCGTCGGAAACGGCCCGGCGCAACTCGGCCAAGCCCAGGAACACGACCTCCTCCGTTTACAATCAGATCGTTGGCGGGCTTTTATCAAAACCCTGCAAATAACGATTAATAATTACGTCTTACCAGGCATAGGTACTCACAATTGCTTATTTTCCCGCTCAAGGAGATAAGCATGCATCATCGAATAAACACACTACCGCTCAAGCAGAAGATCATCCTGTGCATTACCGCCTACGCCAGCGGCATCTTGTTGGCCTGGGCAATTGACTGGTACTGAAGACATTTAATACGTGACTACAGGGTGCGCAGTGACACAATAATACCTCGGGGTTTTTCGATGGCTGCCTTATATAAAGCATTACCTGGAAGGCACGCAGTCACTGTATGTCTGATTGCAGCTGCGGGTTGGGCCGCTTGGTTCTGTGCCGGATTACTGGCCGAGCCATTCATTGCACGGAAATTGAATAACGTTTATGCCGATCTGCGTGCTGTGCAAGTCGAGCCTAATACTCAGATCGACAAGGTACTGGGAACCCTCGGCGATCTTGATCGCTCGGGCCGGGAGTGCTCCGCCGAGCAATATTCACAACTGGCCGACCTGGTTAAAAACCTGCGTTTTGTTGATCAGGCAGCCATCCAGCTATCGAATGGCAAGGTCTGTTCCTCCTACGGACAAGAACTCCCGTCGATACTGGCCGATAACACAAAGCACAAGTTCTCCGTTGGAAAGCGAACCTATTGGGTTGATTCCGGCCACGCCGTTTCTGCGGACACCGACTTTATCGTTGTGTCGGAACAGTCAACCTACGTCTGGGCAAACAAGAAGCTCCTGCTCGACAATCTGAAGCTTCCCGAGGACCTGCAACTTGACCTCATCGGCCCCGGCGGCGCAGTGCCCATTGCCTCTACGGGCCCCAAGGCCCTGGCGACGCAGAAGCCGCTCCACCTTGAAGAACTCGTTACCTCGGCAGACAAGGTCTTCATCGCCTATGCGGGCAACCGAAATGAACTGATCGCCGTCATTTCGCTTCCGTTGAGTTACCTGACAAGTCTCAAATTCAAACTATTCATTGGCCTCGTGTGCCTGTTCGCAGCGCTACTCCTCCTCGCAAGGTGTATCCAACGGCATTACACCTCCACTGCCGTACGGCTTCGCAATGCCATAAAAGCCAACACACTGAGTGTTCACTATCAGCCGATCGTCAATTTGACCACGGGTTACCTGGTTGGCGCCGAATCGCTTTCACGCTGGAACGTCAACGGCAACCCTGTACCTGCGGATGTTTTCATTGCGGTGGCGGAGAAGTCCGACTTGATCCGCCAACTTACACGTTCGGTGATTCGACAAGTGGCGGAGGATTACAGCACTTACCTTTGGGCGTGCAAGGACTTCTACATAACGGTCAATCTTTCCGCCCGGGATATTCAGGACCCAACCTTTCCCGACTTTGTGGCCAGCCTGCTGGCAACCTATCGCATGCCGCCGTCCGCCATGACGTTTGAAATCACCGAAAGGACCTTGCTCGATCACAAACCTGCCGCGATGCAATTGCGACGGCTTCGTGCGTGCGGCCATCGCATTGCCGTAGACGACTTCGGTATCGGCTATTCCAACCTCTCGCTCCTGGATTCAGTGCCTTTCGATATTCTGAAAATAGATCGCTCATTCATCGCCGACGACAAGATCGCGGCCAGGGATGCCATGTGGCGACACATTGCCCAGTTGGCCAAGTCGCTAAGACTCAAGGTGGTTGCCGAGGGTGTCGAGACTCAGGAGCAACTGCCGCACCTGGTTTCAGAGGGGGTTGTATTGGCACAAGGCTGGTTGTTCTCCAAAGCGCTGCCGATTCAAGCGTTGGCAAGACGCTACTTTCAATGCCCGGCAAACATCCCGCCCTACGACTCGAAAATATCAATCAATGATTTCCATTAGCCCCTCGAGGCCCCTCAAATGCACGCCGAACCCTAACACCAAAACCTGTACAAGGACTCCACTACAGATGCTACTTCGAAACCTTGGCTTCGCTTCACTGCTATCGCTGCTGTCTTTCCAGGCGCTCGCTGATGACAAAGGTTTATATCTTGGAGCTGGCGTCAGCAGCATCCAGAGCGACGAATCCAGACTGGACGACGACGACACCAGCTACAAGGTTTATGCAGGGTATCGCGTCAATAGCTACCTGGCCTTCGAAGGTGCCTACGTCGATCTTGGTCAATTCAAGGACAAGAATATCGATTTCGAAGGCAAGTCAGCCCAGGCTGCCGCCCATGTCGGTTTTCCAATAGGTGATCGGTTGCGGGTGTTCGGCAGTGTCGGTGCCCACGCCTGGGACGCCGACGGCAACGCCACCGACGACGACACCGGGGTTGATCTGACCTACGGTGTCGGCCTTGAGGTCGATGTCTTTCGCAACATCGGCCTGCGCGCCGAATACGAAGTTCTGGAGGTCGGAGGGATCGACCTGAATCAGACGACCGCATCCGCCTATATTCTTTTTTAACACCGCTGAAACTGAGCGGCCTTCACCGGTCGCTCTACGCCCTCTGTGCAACGCTCGTCCCCGCCCTGGCAGTCCCCTGCCATTACTTCAACGGTTCCTTCGGTTCTTGCGCAGGTGCCGGGTACCACTTGTCCCTGGGCACCCATTTCTCCTGTTGCGGATCGCCCAGGTAGTGCGGCGACATGATCTGCACGCCGTACTCGTTGAACACATCCTGGATGTTGGCGTGCAGCATGCTCAGCAGCACCGCTCGCGGTCGAGGCTGGCTGGGAATGGCCTGGGCCACCAGTCGGTATTCCGGGTAGAAGTCCGACAATGCCGTCTGAAACACCTGGGCCGGCGGCACTTCGAGAATCCCCGGTGTGCGTTTTGCGGCCTCCAGCAACATCGCTTCCACCTGCCGCCACGGCGTGTCGTAGCCGATGGTCACGACGGTGTCGACCACGTAACCAGGGCCTTGTACGACCCGCGAGTAGTTCTTGGTGACGGTGCCGGTGATCATCGAGTTGGGCAGGGTCAGCACCTCGCCCAGACCGGTGCGGATGCTGGTGGTAAACATGCCCAGTTCGGTCACCGTGCCTTCGTAGTCGCCAATGCGCACGAATTCGCCGGGGCGCAGGGTTCGGGTGTAGGTCAGGATCAACCCCGCCGCCGCCTGGCCCACCACGCTGGTGGCGCCCAGGGAAATCATCAGGCCGATCAACACCGACAAGCCTTTGAAAGCATCGGTGCCGGCACCCGGCAGGTACGGATAGGCCATGGCCAGGGCAAACAGCCAGATCGCCAGCGACGTCAGGCGTTGGGTCGGTTGCAGGGTTTCATGGTTCAGCCAGCTGAGGGTTCCCGGTGCCGCCATGCGCCGCAGTATCCGCCGCATGAACGCGGTGGCGCCGCGGGCGATAAAGAAGATCGCCAGCGCCACACCCAAGCCGGGAATGGCACCGACGATCCCTTGCAGCAGATAGCCACCGAGCTCCCACAGATAATTGTTAAGGCTTTCGCCCCAGGGACGGGTGTAGGGAAAGCGTGACAGGACAAAGCCCAGCCATTCGTAGGTCAGCAGCAATACGACGAGCCAGCGCACCAGTTCCAGCAGGCGGCTGACCAACGGATACAGATAATTGGCATCGAGCAGCGGAACCCTTCCGACTTTCAGGGCCTGGGTGTGCCGATGCATCAGCTCGGGCAGTTTCTTCAGCACTCTACGCCGCACAAGCGACATGCCGAACAGCAGACCGATGTAAACGCCGGTGGCCAGCAATGCGGCGCCTGTGGAACGCAGGATCAACTGTAGGCTGCGGGCTTCCCGGGTTTCGGCCACGACCTGGCGCAGCTTGCCGGCCGCGGCTTCGGCGGCCTGCTGGACCGAGTCGTATTCGGTCTCGTCGAAGTCCTTGGGTGAAACGATGAAGGCACGCCGGCTACCCAGCAGCACCATGTAGCTTTTCGAGATCGGGTCGAGGGTGACCTTGAGGTCGTCCTCTTCATCCAGCGCCTCACCGATGACCGCTTTCGCCCGTTTGACCCGCGAAGCAGGTGCTTCACCGAGAATGGTCGCGCGGAACACCATGATGCTGCGGTTGGCCACTTTCAATTCGACGGGAGCATCGACCACTTTCGGTGGGTCTTCGGCCCACAATTGCACCGACCAGAACATCCCGAAAACAGTAAACATTACCGCGAGCAGCCTGCTCCGCATGTGTCGGATCCTTACTTCACAAGATTCGAATCGAGGGTACGTATCGCAGCGTAGTTCACCGATGAACGGTTGTCAGACTTGCCGGGCAGGCGATCACGTCCTGCTGGTTTGGCGACTGCCCGCGGCAATCGCTCAAAACACTGAAGATCCCAGGGGGCGCGAGCCTGCTCGCGATGGTGGGGTGTTGGGTGACGTTTCTTTTACCGGTGTACATATCCATTGCTGCGGTAACGGCGGCTTATGGTTCCGCTCTTACAGCGGGTTACTTGGAAAAGCCCCAAGTAACCAAGGGCTC